>JAUSPW010000164.1 GCA_030652635.1 Pseudohongiella sp.
CATTTTTTGATCCCTCCGTCACCTACGTGTATACTCCGCCCGACCAAAATTCTCTGGATGTGCTTTATGTCGATGCAATCGCGAATAGAAACTAAAGTGAATCATGGGATTGAGCCGCAATACTTTGATTTGGTTAATGAAAGTCATATGCATAGCGGGCCGGCAACTGAGTCGCACTTTAAATTGACAGTGGTTTCGGATCGGTTTGAGGGTTTGAGCGCGGTCAAACGGCATCAGACCGTTTATGGTTTGTTGGCGGATGAACTCAGGGATGGTGTGCATGCCTTGGCGCTGCATTTGTATAGTCCTGCCGAGTGGGAAGTACGCGAAAACGCGGCGCCGGCATCGCCAAACTGCCGCGGAGGCAGCAAAAACGCGTCAGTTTGAGTGTCTTGCATGGCTTGTTTTTGGGTCATTCGAGAGGTCAAATGTGGCAAAAAAATGGTAAAAACAAGGCGAGAATTCGGGTGAAAGTTGCACCTTGCTACCTTTTGGGCTAAGGTACGTCCTGTTACTAGTTTAAACCCTGGCTATTTCTGGTGCGCATTTAGCGCCGGTAAAGCTAGTCCCAAGTACCTTTTGGCTGACTGAGCAGGCTGTTCCATCGCGTGCTTGAACGTCGTCAATGTCAGATGAAACTGATCGAGACGTGTTCTTTTGTGACTGTTGCGCAGCGCTGCGACGGGGCAAAGGGTAAATTGGCTGAAAGCAAGAGATAAGACTATGAACGATTTTCTTCGACACCCAAGATTGTCCTGGTTGGCGCGTGGAACACTGGTGGCGGCCCTTGGCGCGTTCACCTTCACTGCGTGGGCTCAATACCGACAATCGCCTCAAATCAGTGTGTTACCTGATTTTGTAACAGAGATTGTTGAACAAGAGCAGGCTGTCAGCGAGCTGCCGGATTTTGAATCTTTTGTGGATACACAGGCTCGTAAAGAAGCATTTTTCAACTTTCTGACGGCCTACGTTGAAAAAGAAAACCAAGGTATTCTGAGAGCCCGTGCGGCGCTTGAGCCGATGTGGGCAGTCGCCAGCAGCGGTCAGCGCCTGAGCGACGTTGAGTATCTGACCTTGTTGGACATCGCTGAACAATACCGACTTGATGCCGCTGAACTCAGCGAGCGACAAGTGCTTGCCGAATTGATGGAACGTGTCGACATCATTCCGACGTCTCTGGTGCTGGCTCAAGCAGCCAATGAGTCCGCCTGGGGTATGTCGCGTTTTGCCCGTGAAGGAAACAACATCTTCGGTCAATGGTGTTTTGATGCCGGCTGTGGCCTGGTACCAGCACGTCGTGGTCAAAATGCAACGCACGAAGTAAAAGCATTTGCCTCGATCGAGGAGTCGGTCAATTCCTACTTCCTGAATCTGAACACCAACAGCAACTATCAGGACATGCGCGAAGCGCGTGCTCAGATGCGCGCCCAGAACCGACCGCTGGATTCACTGGTACTCGCCCGTGGTTTGACGCGCTACTCACAACGCGGCATGGCCTACGTCAGCGAACTTCAGGACATCATCCGCGTAAACCGACTCGGTGCGCTCGATCGCTCCTGACTATCAGAACTTCTTATTCCGGCCCCTCATCCGGGTCTGGGAAGCTCCTCACAACGACGCCTGCGGCGTCTGATTGTTGTTCGCTCGCTTCCCCGACCCGGATGAGGGGCCTGTGCCAATGTGTGTTCTGAGTCTTCCGCCACAACTGCTTCGCGTTGCAGCAGCACTTTGAGCCCAGTGCGCCGTCAATCGAAGCAACCCCCGCAAAATTCAAGGGGAATGCCACCGGATGCCTGCCGTTTTGTCCCCCGCGCCCCACAGCACAGCCCTTTGGCGAGTCAGCGGTGAGCGAAGAACAATCAGGCGCGCAGCGCCGTTCTGAGGAACCGCTGACCCGCCAAAGGGCGTATCAGTGGCACCAGGACTAAACCATCAATCCGCATTGCCCGGCACAGACCGAATCCACAACTTGTTAAACCAATAATACCGATTGGTCCCGCGTTTCGGCGCCGTACAGATATACCCATATCGACGCATCTGAAATTCTTCTTCTGCCTGAATGGTAAATCGCACGGCATCACGATCCAGCCATTGCAGCGCCAACGGTTTGCCATTGGCATAACAACCGAGCTGCGACACGTTAAAATCACCCGCCAGCTGCAAGGTCACCGGGGGATTTTTGCTGTCTGTCACCGGCGAGCGCGGGGAGTGCTCAAGTACCTGAAACGCCAGACTGTCCAGCTTGGTGCGGGCCGAGGCAATATCGGCAAAGGAGGCAGCCAGCGGATACCGTGGCAGGGCCGTAAAGTCGGAGTAATAGCCGACCGCTCCGGAGTTCTGTGCGAGCGCCACAAAACCCAGTTCTTCAATCATCGCCATAATATCTTCATCAAACTCGCCATAGGGGTAGGCCATGATTTTGTGATCCTGGCCGGTTTCCCTGCGAATATGCTCCTGCGCCTCGAGCAGTTCGGCGCGCAGGCGTGCCAGGCGGTCGGCATTGGTTTCGCCGGGCAGGGCATCCACCATGTGCGGGTGGTTTACCATGTGATTGGCGATAATCACACCGCCTTCGGACATTTCACGCACCTGATCCCAGTTCATATACCCACGTTGATTGTCATTAATCGGCTGTGTGGTTGCGAACAGCGTCATAGGGAAACCAAATTCCTTCAGCAGCGGCCACCCGGTGTCATAGATGGATATGTAGGCATCGTCAAAGGTCAGCGCGGCGGTGCGCTCGGGAATAGGCTCTTTATTCTGAAGCGCCTGAATCAGGCGATCCAGCGGCCAGACTTCGAAATTGTTATCGCGCAGATATTCCATCTGAATGCGCAGTTCGTCAGCGGTCAGACTGGTTGATCGCGGTGTTGCGTCGGAAACGTGGTGGTAAATCGTAATAACAGCATGGCCCTCTTGTGAGATCGAGGGCGAAGGCGCGGTTTGCGCTAGCACCGCATTGGTATTCAAAATACTCAGGCTGCCAAGCGTGATCGCCAGTTTTACAAAATGCTTCAAAGTGCTGTGTGTTCCCAGGGAAGGTAATAACGCCATGATTGGCCTCTGCTGTTAATTCAATAGCTTGTCGTGTTGCTGATGTAATCTCAGGCGATAATCCTACCGCAATCAGAGAGTTTTTACTTTATGTTGCCCCCCGGATTGTGGTATAAATCCGCCCGCTTTGATAAGGGAGCGTTATTGGGCTCTTAGGGGTGGCTTTTTTGGGGTTGGAGGTATACCTCCGACCCCAAAAAAGCCACCCCTCCGTCCCCAAGAAAGCTCCAAATAACGTCACACATACATCGACACATGTACCCTGGGTGCTGCAGAAATGCAGTTGGGTCATGGGATGTATGGAGGCCTAACCCGGAAATAGACAAGGTATTTAACATGACAACTGTGTCAATGAAAGACATGCTCAAAGCTGGCGTCCACTTTGGACACCAGACCCGTTACTGGAACCCCAAGATGAAGCAGTTCATCTTCGGTGCACGTAACAAGATCCACATCATCAACCTGGAGCACACTGTTCCTGCGATGAACGAAGCACTGGCTGCTGCACAAAGCCTGGCTGCTCGTAACAAAAAGATTCTGTTTGTTGGCACCAAGCGTGCGGCAGGTCCTGTGATCAAGGCGCAAGCCGAGCGTTGCGGTATGCCTTACGTTGACCACCGCTGGTTGGGTGGCATGCTGACCAATTACAAAACCATTCGTGGTTCAATCAAGCGTCTGCGTGATCTGGAAGCTCAGGAAACTGACGGTACCCTGGATCGTCTGACCAAAAAAGAAGCCCTGATGCGTCGTCGCGCCAAAGAGAAACTCGAGCGCAGCATCGGTGGTATCAAGGATATGGCTGGCCTGCCGGATGCACTGTTTGTGATCGATGTTGATCACGAGCGTATTTCCATCACTGAAGCCAACAGCCTGCGCATTCCGGTCATTGGTGTGGTTGATACCAACTCCAATCCTGACGGCGTTGATTACCCGATTCCCGGCAATGACGACGCTATGCGCGCCATTGAGCTGTACGCATCTGCCATCGCTGACGCCTGCATCGCTGGTCGTTCTACCGGTAACCTGGTGAATGACAGCGAGTTCGTGGAAGTGGTTGACGCGCCGGCTGCAGCTGACACGGCTGCAGCGACTGAAGCATCTGCCTGATCGGGCGGGGATGCCACCCCGGCATCCCACACTTGCTGATTTGTGACCAGAGCGGCAATTGTCCGCTGTGTAACAACATAACTACATAGCTGTTTAAAAAAAGGGGCCTTGCCCCTTTTTTTTAATAACAGGTTTTTATTTCAAGTATTCATTTTTACAGATTGATAAAGAGGCTACTCAACATGGCAGAAATTACTGCAGGTATGGTCAAGGAATTACGTGAGCGCACCGGTCTGGGCATGATGGACTGCAAAAAAGCGCTGGTTGAATCAAACGGTGATCTGGAAAAGGCCATCGAAGATCTGCGTAAAGCCAGCGGCCTGAAAGCCGCCAAAAAAGCCGGCCGCACTGCTGCTGAAGGTGTGGTTGTATCGCGTGTTGCCGAAGACGGCAGTTATGCGGTCATGGTTGAAATCAACAGCGAAACCGACTTTGTTGCCCGCGACAATAACTTTCTGGGTTTTGCTGCCACCATTCTTGACAAAGCTTTCACAACCAAACAGTCATCTGTTGAAGCCCTGATGGCGGGCGAGCTGGAAGCAGCACGTGAAGCATTGGTTCAGAAAATTGGCGAAAACATCAACGTGCGTCGCATCCAGGTGACTGAAGCGCCTGAAGG
>JAUSPW010000171.1 GCA_030652635.1 Pseudohongiella sp.
GCCCAGGTGGTGGAATTGGTAGACACGCCAGCTTCAGGTGCTGGTGATCGAAAGGTCGTGGAGGTTCAAGTCCTCTCCTGGGCACCATTAAGTCTTCGCATCATCCTCCGTTCGTTTAGTCCCTGCGTTCATACGACAAAAGCTTGATCTCCCGTATATAACCTACTATAACCACCGTAAGTAGATGGAGAATCTTTGTCCCGAAGGCCTATCCAAATGAAATTTAGCAACAGAAAAGCCGCACAAGTAGCTGCCTTTTTTTTGAAAGAGGAAGGCGGCAGCACAGAAATTTTGAAGCTGATGAAGCTAATGTACCTGGCCGAACGCGAGTCAATCAAAACGTATGGCGAACTGATCACAGGCGACAGTTTCTGCGCGATGGAATACGGCCCCGTATTATCGCGAACTTACGACCTGACCAAGCTGGCCCCAAAAAGCGCAAAAAAGGGCTGGAGCGATTGGATCAGCGAACGCGATGGCAAGTACCTGAAATTGACCAAAGAAGAGCCACTCAATCTTTTAAGTCGCGCAGATTTTGCGGTTTTACGTAAAGTCTGGGATGAGTTTGGCCATCTGACCCCTTTTGAATTAGCGGAAGAAACCCACCGTCTGTGCGCTGAGTGGCAGGATCCCGGCAAATCATCACGCCCTATTAGTTATGAAAACACCGCATTAGCCGTAGGCCACAATAAAATTGCTGCCGAGGAAATAAGTCAGCGCATTAGCAACCAACGTGAACTGGATACCTATCTGGAAAATGTAGGCGCCTGATTCATGGTGCATTGGACTTGTTGTGCAGGAAGCACATTACTGATCCCAAGCGGGCCTAATAACCTCAAACATCTGCACGTCATTCTGAATAATCCCATCGATTTGCGACATCTTGGGTACGCAGAAAACAGCTGTCTTCTTGTTGGCATTTCAACCGTCCCCGTTTCAGCACCCTTCGATAATAGCTGTGTGCTTCATCCGATTGATCACCCCTTCATCATTCATGAACGTTTTGTCTATTACAGACACATCAGGCTAGAGCGCGCCAGCGATCTGGTGACAAAAGCCGGTTCAGGATTCTTTGTGCCGAAAGAGACTATCAATGCCATCTCACTTCAACGAATTATCGACGGCTTACATAGCTCAATGCAGACACCGATATGGGCTCTGGATGTTCCACTGGACTAAGTGCTTTCATCTCGGCCAGCCCCTCACGCGCGCTACACCACCACATCGCGCATCTGGTCCTGCAGCTCACTCAGCCGCTCGGCGCTGATCCTGAGAGTGAGCTTCTCCACAATGTCCAAGTTGGCGGCACTGAGGTCGGCGAGTTGTCCAACGTCGGCCAACAGCAGCAACAGGGCAAAGACCGCCTCGCTTTCATCCGCGCCATCGCGGACAAGTTGATTCAGCAGATCAGCAATCTCGTCATCAAGACCAAGCCGCACCAACACCGCAATGCGCGACGGCACCACACCGGTGTTTCTTTCGCCCATGCGCTTGTTTAGGGCCAAGGCAAAATCGCGTTGCACTTTGTCTGAACTATCGCTTGGCACTTTGTCTGAACTGAAGAACTCAATGACATTATCAAACAGAGACATACTTACTTCAGTGACCGAGAACGAGTGCTGATGAGACTCCTGCCGCCTGGAGAACTGCGGCATATCCACATAGTCAATATCGCTCAAAGGCG
>JAUSPW010000071.1 GCA_030652635.1 Pseudohongiella sp.
GTCTGGGCTGTTGTTCATTGACGTATTTACAGGTTCAGTCACAGCAATCTCCAGCCCATTGCGGACTCAAGGTCCAGTTGCATGTAATCCGGTAGCGCGGGAATTCTGGACAAGTCGTTTACCAACAGCGCACCATCTTCCTTGAAGCCGGCAAAGCGGTAAGTAACAAACATCATGCGGTTGCGTTCTGTTTCCCTGAACTGCGCCGCCAACCTGATCTGCCGGTTGCGGCATGTTGTCCGCAAGGCGGTGAGAATGGTGCCACCGACACCACGCGACATGACGCGGCAGGACATCAGGAAAAGATCAACACACCATAGGTCGGACTCTTGCGAAATCAAGAGCAGTCCTATGGCCCCATAGGAACCATATTTGTCTTCCAGTTCTGCAACGATTAGCTGATGCTGCTCAGACTCAATCAGATCGCGCAACTGCTCGGCTGAATAGGTCACACCCGTGGTGTTGAGCTGATTGGTACGCACGGTGAGTTCCTCGGCGCGGTATAAATCCTCCTCTCTTGCAAGCTTCAGACGCAACTTCAGACCAAGTGTGCGCAGAAACGCATCCTGCGGGCCTTTGAAGTCTTCCTCCGCCTGGGTGCGCAGCGCTTCTTTCTGATACATCTGACGTCGATTTTTTGAATCCTCAGTCAGGTGTAGCGGGATAAAATCTTCAATCCCAGGCAGCCGCTCAAGTTCTTTTTCGGTGAAAATCCTGACCACTGAGTGGACTGACAGCACTTCGTCACGCTCAAAGGCCTGATCGTCAATAAATGCAAAAGTATCGATGCCGATATTCAGCTTTTCAGATATGTTGCTGATGGCTTGTGACTTCGAGTTCCAGCTGATCTGCGGATACAGGAAAAAATGATCGAGCCCATGCGCTGCCAACGCGTCCATCGCCGGGCCGGGCTCATTCTTCGATGCCACTGACTGCAGGATGCCACGTTGATCAAATGATTCGATGATGTCACGCACATGCGGCCGCAATTGCGGCACGCTGGCGCTCTCCAACAACACGCCATCCCATAGAGTATTGTCGAGATCCCAAACCACACATTTGATGCGGGTCTTGGCAGCACTGGTGTCACTCATGAATTGTCCGTTAACAGACGTTTGCGCCGCAGCGCGGATTGTACAAATTCACCCATGCCATTCTGCGCAATCATGATCTGCTGCATCTGATTACTGCCTTCTATCAGCTCAGTTATTTTCAGATCGCGATAAAACCGTTCGGTGCGGCTTTCTGCGGCACTGCAGCCCGCTGCACCATGAATCTGTACGGCGTGATTGGCCACAGTGACAGCATGTGTGGATGCAAAATATTTGGCTGTTGCTGTTTCCACAGCGGCCATCGGATCACCCGCGGTGCGCAGCTCCGCAGCATGCACACACAGCCGCTCGGCCGCTTTGTATGAGGTGATCATGTCTGCCAGCATCTGTTGAATAAGTTGATGTTTGGACAGTGATTGGCCGAACTGTTTGCGTTGTCTGGCGTAGGTCACAGAATCTGTGACACACGCCTCCATCGCACCAAGGCTGCCAAACGCAATCGCCAGCCGGCCCAGATCAAGTGCACCCGCGGCGACATAATTGATGCCCGCGCCTTTGCGGCCGATCAGATTGGCAGCAGGGATCACGCAATCAGTCATCTCGATTTCGGCGAGCATTGCCGCGCGAAAACCCAACAAGCCTTTCATTGGTGTGATACGCAAACCCGGCGTATCTGTCGGCAGCAGGCAGGCAACTGCACTGCCATCCTCCAGCTTGCCAAACACCAGCAACACATCTGCTCTGGCGGCGTACGAAATCCACTTCTTCCTGCCGCTCACGCGGTAACCTTCAGCGCATTCAACTAAGGAGGTCTGAATGCCGGTTGCGTCGCTGCCGAAATCAGGTTCGGTGAGGGCAAAAGCACCAATTTTTTTGCCTTGTGCCAGCACGGGTAGCCACTCGGCACGCTGCTGCTCGGTACCAGACAAACGGATGGCTTCCATCACCATGCTGTGTACAGTGACGATACTGAGTAAGGACAGGCTGCACTGCCCAAGCTCTGCGCACAACCAGCCAAAAGATACGGCATCCCAACCTCTGCCTGCATGCTCAGTACTGATAAAAGTGCCGAGCAATCCAGCGTGTGCCAGCACTTCAGGCACCGCAACAGGCAAGTTCTCAGCCTGATCCCAAGCGGTAATATCTGCAGATGCAAAACCTGCCAGCACTCGGGCTGCTTCCAAGCGGTTTTTTTGCGGAAGCGGCGCTTGCTCGGACTTATCCATGAGCAGACACCGTTTTGCTGCGCATAAATACATCCATTCTGGCGATGCTGCGAAAGTTGTCCAGATCAAGATCCTCGCTTTCAACCCGGATAGCCAGTGTCTTCTCCACAAACAATACCAATTGCATAGCCATCAAAGAACTTACCAGGCCCAAAGCAAAAATATCGTCTTCGTCAGAGAAATCCTCCTCGCCGATGAAGTTCTCAAGAAAACTGCGTATGTCTTGTCTGTAGTTTGCGTTTGTCACTTTTTTTCTACCACTGTCGTTGATGTAGGCTTACTGAGTACTGCCTGATGCAATGTTGGATATTTAAAAAAACCTTCGCCGGATTTACGCCCATACAACCCAGCGTCAACCATTTTGCGTAGCAGTGGCGCCGGCCTGAATTTAGGGTCATTGTAACTTTCGTATAACACATCAAGGGAAAACAGAATGGTATCCAGCCCAATCAGATCAGCTGTTTCCAGTGGCCCCATCTTGTGCCCAAAACACCCTTTAAAAATGCGGTCCACGTCACGCGGTGTCGAGACCTGATCCTGCACCACAAACACTGCTTCGTTGACAGTCAGCATCAGGATACGGTTGGAAACAAAACCTGGCATATCGTTCACAACAATAGCTTCTTTGCCTAGCTGGGCCAGAAACTGTTTCGCCGTGTTGATGCTTGCCTCACTGGTATGGTGAGCACGGATTACTTCCACCAGTGGCTTCATTGGCACTGGGTTCATAAAGTGCATCCCTACAACGTTGCTTGCGCGCTGAGTCCAGCTGCCAACACGGGTAATCGAGATGGCCGACGTGTTGACTGCAAACACACAGTCGTCTTTGCATATGCGATCCAGTTGCGGGTACAGCGCTTGTTTGATTGACACTTTTTCACTGACGTTCTCAACCAGAAAGTCCACATGCGCGAGTTCGTTTAAATCAGTTGTGAACGCAATGCGCGCACAGACATCGTCGGCGGATTCTGTAGGGGATTTTTTCTCCAGCATGGCGGCAAAACGGATGGCCTGACGAATGTCATTGTCAGCCGCAGCCAGAATGTCATCAGAGACATCCACCAGCACCACTCGCATACCCTTCTGCGCGGCATCCTGGGCAACACCCCGGCCCATAACGCCAGCGCCAACAACGCCCAGTGTGTGAATCATGATTGCTCCTTAAAATCAATTTCATTGGCAAGTTGCCTGAGCAATTCAGCCCTGTCCAGCTTGGCTGTATCAATTGCACTACGCGACTCGTGGCCCGACTGTAATGGCATTAACTGACCAAGCAGCTCACGCGCCATCACGGAAATCGTTGGATAATCCAGGATCAGCGTAGACTTTAATTTTAAACCCAGCACGGACTCGAGTTTTTTACGCAATTCGAGGGAAGCCAGCGAATCGATTCCCATATCAAGGAAACCCGTGTCGAAGTCGATGCGGTCTTTGCTGCCCGGGTTTGTCATGTCAGCAACAAGTTCCGCCAGATAATTCTGCAACAATTCAGTCGCCGCTTTTTGACTCAGAGCCAGCAGCTGTCCAACAAAGACTGGCTGCTTGGCACGAGCTGATGGCGAGGATGCCAGGGTGTTCGACGCTGTCACTACAGCGGGTTGATCAGTACGTCGAGGTAAGGCCCCGAGGAATCGTGCCGCACCCGGCAACTCCGCCAGTTTGTTGATGTCTGCTGCCAGTATCGCAATTTCACTTGCAACGGGCGCAGCCAGAAAACGACCAAGTGTATTAAAGCCGGTGTCGGCATCCAAAAAGCCATACCCGGTGCTATTGATTCGCGCCACGTGGTTTTCTGTGAGCGCGGCAGTCATGCCTGCCTGTTTCCATGGCCCCCAGGCGACACTGATTGTGTGTTGACCGTCAGCAGAATATTGGGTCGCCAGACTGTCCAGCGCTGCATTGGCAGCACAGTAGTTGCTCTGGCCTGCGGCGCCCAGCCATCCGGCAATCGAAGAATAATACACTGTGTGTCGAGGCTTGAGCCTTGCAAAAGCTTTCTGCAAATTGATGGCAGCCACGGCCTTTGACTGTGCCAGCTTAGTAAAATCATCGTCCTTTAACGAGCCAATAAGTCCATCGCGACGAGCCCCGGCGGCATGAATGATGGTTTCCACCGGTGCCAGTTGCTCGGCCTTGGCCGCGAGGGTTTTAACCTGCTCATACTCACTCACATCGCAGCGAACTGTGTCAATACGCGCGCCGTGTTCCTGCAGTGATGCGAGCAAAAGCTCAGCGTCTTTTGATGGCGCTGAGCGTCCAGCCAGTAGGAATTTACGCGCACCGCGCCGGAACATCCACTGAACTGTCAGCAGACCAAGACCTCCCATACCACCCGTGATGACTTGAAGCTTGTCAGGGGTAAAACTGATCTCTTCCTGGCCCGTGAGCAACAAGTCGGCTCTGGGCGTTTGAACAACACCAGCCTCGATGCGGAACCTGTGTCCCGATTCCTGAACGGCTCCCAACAAACCCAGCAACGAGAGAATACTGCCTGGTTCCTGATCCATTTCCACGGCGCAAATAGCCCTATCTTGCATCTCATGGGCTGCTGAAACAGCCTGCATCGCAAGCGCTGAACGACTTGCTGACATTATCGCAGTAGAGGAGTCATCAACTTGTACGGCCACAGAATGCCCCGGCAGCGCAGTCACGACAAGTATCTGGCTGATCTGAGATACTCCGCCTTCGAGTGATGCCAGAAAACGGTTCAACGCAGCGCCAGATTCAGTGCTGCCTGCACCTTGCGTCGAACGATCAGCAACGCGGTCAATATACACAAGCGGTAATCGGGTAGCGTGTTTGAGCTCAGCAGCTGTTGCCGACATCAGCAAAGGCTCAACACCAGCACGGCGGAGTTGAGCGGAAAACAGCGTCACATCGTCGGCATTGCCTGCCAGCCAAACACCTTGTCTCATTGGCGCTGGTTGATTGACCGAGAACATCTCCCAATGCCGAGAGAACATGATAGGCCCGGAAGTCAGGTCATGCCTTGCTACCGCTTTTTGGAACGTACTTGCGGCAACCACACGAAACTCGATGCCACGGCATTCAAGCAGCAGCTGTCCTTCTGCCGACAGCAGCGTAACCGTCGCCACGATCAGTGTCGGGGAATGCTGATGTATCAGCGCATGTGCCCACACCTGGTCAGGTAAATTGATAGTGTGGCTTATCAGTGTATCAATACGCGCTGGCACAACAGTCGCCAGTGGCAGCGAAGGTAATGCTGCCAGCATGGTTTGCCAATGACAATCGATCAGTCCTGCCGGAATGCCTTGAGCGATTCTGGCGGCTGCTGTTGTCGGCACATCAAGCAACGCCAGCGCCTCATTCTGGCCGCGATAGATACGTTTAAAGCAGCGAAAGGACTCGCCGAGATTCACCTGCATGGCATTCATATGCGCTTCAATCACTTGCGGGTCAAGTATGCTAAGGCAGCGTTGTCTCAGTGACGCCATGTCAACTACGGCGCCCGTGTTGGACGCGTCGGGCAGCAACTCTGCGGACACGTGAACCTGCACAGCACTCTTGTTTCTGGCTGTTGCTTCGCTCAGTCGAAGCGTCGCTGCCTGACTGCTGATCTCGATACTGGTACCTGTATTGTTCTCGCTGTAGAGAATCTGAACTGTTCTGCTTTCATCACCAGCACCCAGTTGCATGGGCGCAATAAAATTGACGTCGTTCAGCACCACAGCAGGTGAATGACCCATATAGTCAGCAGCCGTGTGTAGCAATTGCGACACATACAACGCTGCCGGCGGCACAACAACATCAAAGACTCGATGCTGCTCGAGCACTGGAATGTTAGAGGACGAAAACTCTAGTACATACAGTTGTTGACCAAGCCTTGGCAGCACCAAGGGCGGGGCCTCCAGTGGATCGCTATGTGCACTTTGCACAGATGAGCCTGTCAGTATCGGATCAGGATCTATCCAGCAACGTTGACGCTGCCAGGGGTAGGTTGGCAGATGAATTCTATGGCCATCACGTTCTCCCGAGACGGTCCAATCAATCAAGTGCCCCAGCGTAAAGAGTGTGGCGATTGCATGGGCAAATACCCGACCATCATGCTGGCCTTTGCGCAGTGAGGGAATCCATGTTGCAGTCTCAGCATGATCCAGCGCGCGGCCAAGTCCACAAAGGATGCCAGATGGCCCCATTTCAACAAAACAATTGGCGCCTGTTGCCAATGCCTGTTGCAGCCCCTGCATAAACATCACGGGTGCACGCAACTGCGCAATCCAGTAATCTGCCCCGCTCCTATCATGCTCGAGCACAGTAGCGTCCAGATTACAAAATACCGGTATATTCGTCTTTTTGAAGTCGAGCGTCTTGATGCTCTGTGAAAATTCGTGTTGCACCTTCGCCATATGCCGAGAGTGAAATGCGTGCGAAACCGTTAACTTTGTCACACGAATATCCTGTTGCTGCAGGTACGCACAGGCATGTGAAATGATGTCAGTATCACCGGTTATAGTGGTATCCAGCGGCGAGTTGCAGCCGGCGATCTCACAATCAATGCCCGCTCCCAGCAGCAGACTGCGCACCGTATCAACATCCGCTTTTACCGAGGCCATGGCACCGGCTTGTGGTACTGCCTGCATCAGACGACTTCGGGCTTCCACGAGAGTTGCCGCATCCTGAAGACTCAGGCCGCCGGCTGCCCACACACCCGCAACTTCGCCAATGCTGTGCCCAACAATGTAATCAGGGCGGATACCATGCTGTCGGTAAAGTTGAACAAGCGCGACCTGGATACAAAACAGTGCAGGCTGGGTGTACTGCGTCTGGCCAAGGATCGCGTCAGCATCTGCATCACCAGCGTCAGCCAGAATCAGATCGAAGAGAGCGTGTTCACGATAGGGGGCAAACAGCTGTGCACAGGTATCAAAGGCTTCACGGAAACCCGGTTGTGTGCCATACAGCTCCCTGGCCATACCGGCATATTGGCTGCCCTGACCAGTGAACATAAACACGGTACCCGTGGCCGCAGTCTTCGACAGCAATTGTTCATTGCTAACGTTGGTCTGTGAGAGCTTCTGCAGCAGCTCATCCCGATCTGACACCACATAAGCACGCCGGCATGCCATCGCAAGTCGCCCGCGCTGTTGGGTGAACGCTATATCGGCCAGTGCAGCATCAGGATGGCGTTTTACAAAATCGGCAAGTGTTGCGAGCCTGACCTTGAGCGCTGCCTCATTACCCGCCGATATCGGCACTAGGTGCACGCCACCACGATGGTCACTCTGCGCCTGCATCGGCGCCTCTTCCAGAATGACGTGCACGTTTGTGCCACCAATGCCAAGTGAGTTAACGCCCGCACGGCGCGGCGTTGCGCCTGATTCCCAGGCGCGGGTACGGTTGCTGACATAAAACGGTGTTGTCGAAAAAGCAATTGCCGGATTGGCTTCCTTAAAATGCAGTGTGGCCGGCAGCTTTTTGTGATGCAACGCCAGCACAGTCTTTATAAAGCCGGCGATGCCAGATGCAATGCCCATGTGCCCAATATTGGTTTTGACCGAACCC
>JAUSPW010000181.1 GCA_030652635.1 Pseudohongiella sp.
GCTTCACTGACCATCACCGTCACCGGCACTAATGATGCTCCAACCCTTGCCGCCGGCATAGGCGCAGCCACCGAAGATGGCCCATCAATCAGTGTGGACCTGTCCGTACTGGGCGCTGATGTGGACTCGGACAACAACGGCAGTTCACTGATTTACACAATCACTGGCGCACCAGCTGAGGGCAGTGCCAGCATCAGCGGTACCAGCTTGAGCTTCAGTGTCGGCTCAGCTTTCCAGGACTTGGCTGTGGGTCAAACCCGGCAAGTCGTTGTTGGCGTGACTGCCACGGATGCCCACGGTGCCAGCGCCACCAACAATGTCACCATCACCGTCACCGGCACCAATGATGCTCCTACGCTGGCCGCCGGCATGGCCGCAGCCACTGAAGATGGCCCATCCGTGAGCGTGGATCTGTCCGCGCTGGGCGCCGATGTGGACTCTGACGACGACGGCAGCACGCTGACGTATGCGTTGTTGAATACTCAAGAGGCTGATGCTAAAAATGTAACCCCGGCTGCGGGTACTGCGTCGATCTCCGGAACAACACTGACGTTTGATCCGGGCAGTGACTTCCAGTCGTTGGCTGCAGGGCAAACCACCAGTTTTGATCTCAAGGTGCGAGCCACTGATGCCCACGGTGCCACAGCGGATAACAAGGTCACGGTGACTGTCACCGGGGTCAATGATGCTCCACAGATTCAGAGCGGCAGTGATGGCTCGGGTGCTGTTACTGGCAAAACACAATTGGCACCGTTTACTGTGCAGCAGTATTTGGGTTACCGATCTCAGTCCCTTACAGATTTGCAAAATTACGCGGCCAACAACGCAGCTTCCTACACGGTGACAACCAATATCATCGACTATACCGATGACCCGGGCGGATTTGCTGGAGAAATTCCCGGCAGCACGCCGTGGCCCGCGGCGGCAGCAACCGGTGCCACGGGTAACAATCACCCAATCAACAATGATTTCTTCGTGCGCATTACGGGTCAAATCAATGTGACCGTTGCGGATACGTACACCTTCCGTACGTTCAATGACGACGGTGTGTTCCTGCGAGTTAATAACACACTGGTCATCAATGATCCCGGCATCCACGCTGAAGAAGTACGTACCGGCACTATTGCACTGACGCCGGGTGTCTACCCGATTGAGCTGTTCTTCTTTGAGTTTGGTGGTGAGGCGTCATTGGAATTCAGTTACAAGAGTTCCTCGGGCAGCTACGAACTGGTAGACCTTGATTCGATGCTGCGGGACAGTGGAGTTGTTTTATTCAGTGATGTCGACCTGAATGATAGCCACACTGTGTCGGTAACGTCTGCCGCTGCAACCTTGGGTGAGTTGACTGCGACAATGACCAGCGATACCACTGGCACAGGTACCGGTGGTCAAGTTCAGTGGAACTACGCAGTGGACAACGATGCGGTGCGTTACCTGGGTGCTGGTGACACAAAGGTGGAGACATTTACGGTCACCGTGAGTGATGGCAAGGGAGGGGTTGCGCAGCAGCAAGTGGATGTCACCGTCACCGGCATCAACGACGTTGCAGAATTAGGTAATGCTGTTGTCAGTCTTACTGAGACAAATGCCCAATTGACTGCAACGGGTACGCTGTCAATTACCGATGTTGATACTGGCGAAGCGTTCTTTACTACACAAACCAAAACGGCTGGCACCTACGGCAGCTTCAGCATTGATGCCACGGGCAACTGGAACTTTGCATCGTTCGGCGCACTCAACCAGTTGGCTGCAGGGCAGCTTGTCACCGATGTCTTTAATGTCACCAGCCTGGACGGCACTGCCACCACGGTGACGGTGAACATTACCGGGACAGCTGATGGCCCGACTGCGGTGGATGACAGCAATTCCTTGATGGCAAGCGCTACCAGCGCCAACACAGACAACACCGTGTACTGGGTGGATTGGACCAGTGCCTCGTTTGTGTCGGCAGCGGCTGGCAGGAACGGGGTTTACAACGTGCAAGGCACGATCACTCTGCCAACCAAAACCATCAGTGTGACCTATAACGGTCAGCTTGAGGGATATCAATTATCAGGAGGCGAAGACTACTACGTCTCCAAAACTCATGGCGTGATCACCAGCACAGAAGGTGTCGGTGTATACACCAGTGCCGATGTCCTCAACGGTCCCACTAACAACGACATCATTCGCTTGAATCATGCGGATTCAGCGCGTACTTTGACGTTCTCCGAACCTGTTGAGAATTTGTTTTTTGCCATTGTCAGCATGAACAAGAATGGCTATTTGTTCGACCAGGATTTCAGGGTGGTCAGCAGTGCCGACAGTCTCACTGATCAAGGCTACTTTGGCCACGCCTCCTCGTATAGTAAGTTTGCTGTAGGGGATGGTCGTTATGGTATCGCAACGCCTCAAACTGGCAATAACGAATTCCATGGTGTGCTGGCAATCGATAACGCGCTGTCAACACTGACCTGGACGGGTCAGAGTGACGAAAACTGGAATGGCTTTACCATTGGTACCTACGGTGTTGCTCAAAGCGCAACGGTTGCCGGCAATGTGTTGAGCAATGACGACAAGGGTGCGGTGACTCAAGCAATCGTTGTGAGTGCCGTGGGCGGCACCAATATGGCCGGTAACTCCGTCACCCTCACCCTGGGTTCGGGCGCCGTTCTCAAGGTAAACAAGGACGGTAGCTATCTCTATGACGATGCTGGAAAGTTCGCTTCACTCGCTGCCGGTCAAAGTCATACGGACAGCGTGGTGTACACTGTCAAGGACGATCAGGGCAATACTGACACGGCAACCCTGACAATTACGGTGAACGGTATCAACGATGCGCCGGTAGCAGTCAAAGATTCAGCAAGTACCAATGAGGACACTGCGGTCACCATTAATGTGTTGGCCAACGACACAGATGTCGATAACGGTGATGCCAAATTCCTCGTCAGTGCCACCAATGGCCAGCTGGGAACGGTATCGTTGTCCGGCAATAATCTGATCTATACCCCGCACGCCAATCTCAACGGCAGTGATTCGTTCAGCTACACAATGAGAGATGCGGCAGGCCTCACCAGCACGGCAACGGTCAGTGTCACAATTAATCCAGTGACAGATACCTATGTGATTGCCAACGTGGTGAAAAACGGCTCCTTTGAGAACGGTCTCACCAATTGGACTTCGCTGCTCTCTGGTGTTGATGTGGTCGGGGACTGGCAGGCAGCTGACGGTAGCAAGTTAATTGACCTCAATGCCTTTAAGCGCGGCGGCGTGAGTCAAGAATTAAATACCACACCCGGGCAGACGTATACCATTGGCTTTCAGTTGTCTCAGAATCCCGGCGCAGACAGTTCAACGGTGCAGGTCGCAGCAGGGGCGGTGACCCAGAACTTTACGTTTAATCAGGACAGCACCAACGCTAATATGAGATGGGAGCACAAAACGCTGTCTTTTGTTGCCGGCAGCAACAGTACTTTGTTGAGTTTTACCAGCCTGACACCGTCCACGCCTCTAGGTTTCCCTGACGATGCTGAAGGGCCCGCTATCGACGAAGTTGTTGTGCTGGAACACCGCGTCATTAACAATTTCCAGAAAGGCGCTAATAACGGGGATGTACTGAATCTGTCTGGCCTGTTGTCTTCGATCAACGCACCAAATAACAGTACTGCGTTTTCGAACGGGTTCCTGCGCTTTGTGCAATCAGGAGCAGACACGCAGGTGCAGATAGATGCTGATGGCGGGGGCGATGATTATATGACCGCTGTTACTTTGATTGGCGTCAACCTGACCTCCGCTGATTCGGGTAATTACATCCTGTAGAGCAGGAGTGGTTTACCGAAGCTAAAACAGAACCCCTGCGCCCGCGGGGGTTTTGTTTTTCAGGATTGCCGATTTGCACTTGATCAAGTGCTACTGGCTATCGGCTGCTTTATGGCGGTCAATCGCAACTCGACGGCCATGAAATACTGCTCTATTCTCAAGGACGCGGGTCTGCCAGACGCAGGCTCAGCATCATCAGCAAAAAGGGCGTCTATGAAAGTATTAAAAAAATTACGCGCACTGTTAACCCGCGTTGGCACCTGGTTAAAACCGTCGCCGATAGCCTTGCGTGGTTCAGCTATCGCCATCGCCATGACGGGCGTGCTTGTTGTGCTGATCTACTTCTACTTTTCTGGTGTGACTGACTTTGCGGTACAAAAAATACCGGCGCTGCTGCTGTGGTTGTCTTTACCCGTGTTGACAGGCCTCGGGGTGTGGGTGGTCGCAGCGGTGCTGATGCGGTTACCCAAACATCTGCGTTTGGCGGTGGTGTTGGTGGCGCCTTTGCTGATGTTGTCCGTTTTTCCGGGACCAGCACAGACTGGTTATATTGCCGGCGCTCTGCTGGTACTGTGTTTGGGCCTGATCGGTGCGGGCAGTGCCGTGCTGTTGACATCGGGTCTGCAGGCGGCTGGCAGAAACGCAGCGCTGCTGTATTTGTCAGTGGGTGTACTGGGTGTGTCATACGGCGTTTACGCGATCTTCAGTGATAAAGACGTCGCCAATCCGGCGCTGGCAGATTATGTCTTGCAGGACAACACGCTGGATTTACCCAATCCGGGATTGCCGGGCGACTTTGAGGTCAGCACCTTGACCTATGGCAGCGGCCGCGATATGCGCCGTGATGAATATGGGGAGAATGTCACACTGATCTCGCGCACCGTGGATGGTTCAAAACTGATTGATAACTGGGACGGTTTTTCCGGATGGTTGCGCACCAGTTACTGGGGTTTTGATGTGACTGAACTGCCGCTGCAGGCGCGAGTGTGGATGCCTGAGGGCGCAGGTCCTTTTCCGCTGGTGTTGGTTGTGCATGGCAATCACAGCATGGAAGATTTCTCCGACCCCGGGTATGACTATCTCGGTGAATTGTTGGCAAGCCGAGGCATCATTCTGGCCTCGGTGGATCAGAATTTTATCAACAGTTCGTATTCAGCTCGGGTGAACCTGTTTGCTGAGCGGCCGGGTCTGCGACAAGAAAACGATGCCAGAGGCTGGTTGCTGCTGGAGCACCTTGCCCAGTTTCGTGATTGGAACAGTGAAGCAGGTCATCTCTTCCACAACAAAATTGACATGGATCGACTGGCGCTGATTGGACACTCCAGAGGCGGCGAAGCAGTTGGCATCGCGGCTGCATTTAACGAGCTTGGCCATTATCCCGATGACGCCAGTCAAGTGTTTGATTTTGGATTTAATCTGCGCGGTGTCATCGCGATTTCCCCGGTTTACGGTCAATACCTACCGCGCGCCCGGCCAACCCCCATCACCGACGTCAATTACTTCACCATTCATGGCGACATGGACGGTGATGTGCAGAGTTTTGAAGGTGCCGCGCAGTATTCGCGTGTTGCTTTCAGTGGTGACGAGTACCGTTTCCGCTCCAGCCTTTACGTGGTTGGTGCCAATCATGGTCAGTTTAATACCACGTGGGAAAATCTGGACGTCGGCATGTTTTCTGCCTGGTCACTGGATCTGGGCAGGATCATGCCGCGCGAAGATCAACGCACCGTAGCCAAAGTCTATTTCAGCGCCTTCCTTGAGTCAGTGTTTTATGACAACAAAAGCTACCTGCCGCTGTTTAAAGATGCGCGTTTTGGTGCGCAATGGTTGCCTGATACGTTTTACATTAATCAGTTTTCAGACTCGCAGGAGCGCATCGTTGTCGATTTCGAGGAAGATCTTGACCTGACAACCCTCGATGGTGGCACGGGCCGTGTGACAACAGACAACACGACCCGTTGGTACGAGATTGCCAATACCTTAAAGACCGATGCGCTGGATACTTACTCGGTGGTGCTGGCGTGGGATAAAACCTACACCGGCAATGACGCGCAGCCTTCTGAGACGTTTGCGCTGGGTGAGCCGTTTTCG
>JAUSPW010000185.1 GCA_030652635.1 Pseudohongiella sp.
GTTTACTTTAGCAGCTTGGCAACCCGGCCGGCGACAACAAAAACAGGCTTTGGTGCATCATGCAAACACTCCAGATAGACATCGTCTCCGACATCGCTTGCCCCTGGTGCGCCATCGGCTATGCCCGGCTCAAGCAAGCCATGGAACAACTGGGGTCAGATTACCAGTTCAATATTGAATGGCGAGCCTTTGAGCTGAACCCCTACCATAGCGGCAAGGGTGAACCGATTGTGCCGGCGTTGGCCAAAAAGTATGGCCGTAGCGAACACGAGATGCGCGCTGCGCAGAGCCAGATGATGACTATCGCCAAAGAACTGGGCGTCAACTTTGACAAATTGCAGGAGCGACTGACCGCCAATACCTTTGATGGTCACCGACTGGTGAAATGGGCGGCAGATCAGGGGCAACAGACTGCCATGAAACTTGCGCTGTTTGAGGCGTATTTTGGCAAAGCACTGGATATCGCCGACAAGGATGTACTACTGAATTGTGTTGGCGCGCTGGGGCTCGATCAGGCAGACGCACAAAAAATGCTGGCGTCAGACCAGTATGAGGCGGCAGTACGTCAGGACGAAGAGACTTACCAGAATGCCGGTGTGTCCTCCGTGCCTGCGTTTATTATTAATCGCAAGTACCTCATTTCCGGTGCGCAGGACAGCGATGTGCTGGCAAAAGCCCTGCGGGATATCAGCGAGGAGGCGGCTGGGTTTGTGTAATCCCCTTCATGCTTGCTGAATCAGGCATCGGAGCGTAATCTTACAAATCTAAACCATAACTTTGGATTTGTAAGATGATTCCTCGGAATGCCTCTGACACCCTAAAACGCCTGGCAAAAGGATTTCCTGTCATTGCACTGACCGGACCGCGCCAATCAGGGAAAACGACACTTGCCAAGGCGGTATTCGGTATTGATAAACCTTACGTATCGCTCGAAAACCCCGATGAGCGCGAATTTGCAGAACAAGATCCGTTGAGATTTCTGCAACGTTTTCCGAAGGGTGCGATTCTTGATGAAGCCCAGCGCTGCCCCGCTTTGATGTCCTGGCTGCAGGGGATGGTTGATGAACGTGGTCGCATGGGCGACTTCATCCTGACCGGCTCTGCCCAGTTTGAATTTGTCTCCAACCTCACACAGTCGTTGGCCGGTCGTATAGGTCGTGTTGAACTGCTGCCATTAAGTGCTGGTGAACTGTCCGCAGCAGCCCTGCTGCCGGAGCTGGATACTCTGTTATGGCAAGGCAGTTATCCTGCTTTATATGATCGGGAACTGCGTGCGGACGACTGGTT
>JAUSPW010000188.1 GCA_030652635.1 Pseudohongiella sp.
AGCCTTGGTCAGTCTTTGCATCTGCCGCGAAAAGATAATCAGCTCATTGATATCAATTTTTTTACGGGTAAAAACCTCATTTAGCGCCTGAAACGCGTCTTTATCCGCAAAACTTTGTTTCTTGTTACTGTTCCTAGGTGAGGATGGCTTTGAAGCTTGTGTCGTGTTGTCCGATTTGGTGTTCGACGCACTGCTACTTTTGTTTTTACCGGGTTTAATATCGATCGGCGTAATGCCCTGCCCCATCAACTCGGTTGCCGCAGCGTCCAGATTAGCTGCGTCGACAACCCCCGACACCATAGCACCGGCACGATTACGCGCTTTGTATTGGTAAGCGGCCATCAGCTTTCACTGCCCGACAGTGAGGATTTGTCCGTTTTACCAGCTTGTGATCCGCCTTGATCCAGCAAATGCAGGTCACCTTCAAGTACGGGTACTGGATCACCCGGCTGTTGCTCATCCATTGTGAAATCGCCGGTCTCATCTATTTGCTCGGCAACCCGATAGACTTCATCCAATGTCGTAACACCTTTAAATGCTTCTTCCATCGCAGTCACTACCAGAGGCAAGTACCCCTTGCTCAAACGTGCCGCTCTGACAAATTCTGAGGAACTGGAGCGCCGCAAGGCATCGGCCATGTCATCATTAAGCACCAGCAACTCAAATACCCCGATACGTCCGCGGTAGCCGGTATTGTTACAACGGTGACAACCACTGGCAGCTTTTAAATGGAAGTCAGGCGGTGTCGCACGACCCATAGTGTGTCTGATCCAGTTGATCTCGCGTTGATCAGGAATGTGGTCAACACAACAGTTGTCACACAAACGTCTGACCAAGCGTTGTGCCAGTACTGCACGTATCGCGGTTGCTGCTAAAAACCCTTCGGCACCCATGTCGACCAGGCGCATGGCGCTGGAAACCGCATCATTGGTGTGCAAGGTGGATAACACCATGTGACCGGTCATCGCAGCGCGCAAAGCAATTTCTGCTGTTTCCTGATCACGTATTTCACCAACCAGCAAAATGTCAGGGTCTTGACGCAGTGCGGCCCTCAAAATGCGCGCAAAAGTCAGGCCTATTCTGGGGTTGATCTGCACCTGATTGATGCGGCTGAGTCGATATTCAACGGGATCTTCTACCGTAATAATCTTTTTGCCGACATCGTTTAATTCCTGTAAGGCACCATACAGTGTGGTGGTTTTACCGGAACCGGTCGGCCCCGTTACCAGAATCAAGCCATGTGGCATATGAATCAGACGACGGAACTGCTCCAGCATCTCGGGGTGCATGCCCACTTTGTCCAGATCCGCCGCGCCCTCTGACTGATCAAGTAAACGCATCACCACGGACTCGCCATATTCAATCGGCATGGTGGACAGACGCACATCAATTTTTTTGTCTTTGACTTTCAGGCTGAAACGCCCGTCTTGAGGCAAACGCTTTTCCGAGATATCCAGACCGGACATCAATTTCAGACGCAACACCAGCGCCGGGGTGATACGACGCTCTTTTACAATCTGTTCCTGTAGCACACCATCAATACGTTGACGTATGCGCAACACAAACTCATCTGGTTCGATATGGATGTCTGATGCCCTGATTTGTACGGCATCCTCAAACAAGGAGTGCAACAACTTGACAACGGGGGCATCACTGTCATCGGCTGCAGGCACCAATGAGGCAAGGTCAAACTGACCATCGATGAGTTCTTCGTCAAGTTCCTCGGCAAATCCGGCAATTTCATCGGTACGTCGATAGACGATATCCAACGTGGCCAACAGTTCACTTTCGCGCACCACAGCCTGCTGTATCGGCTGCTGCAAAATACGTTCGATTGCATCAATGGCATATATATCAGTTGGATCTGCCATACCGACCAACAGCAAGCCACTTTTTTCAGACAGCGCTATTGCCCGGAATCGGCGTGCATGTGTTTCAGACATGCGCTGTACAACCGCGTTGTCGAATTTGTATCGACGCAAATCTACGAAGGGAAGATTCAGTTGCTCCGATAAAAAGCCCAGGAACTTGTCTTCCTGGATAAAGCCGAGATTGATCAGCGTACGACCCAGTCGCTGCCCTGTCGATCGCTGTTTGGCAAGTGCCTGCTGAAGCTGTGCTTCGGCTATCACGCCGTTTTGTACCAGCAGATCTCCGATTCTGATTTTCTGTTTGATGGCCATGCTGTTCCCGTTAATTCGCCGCTGCGCTTTGCCGGAACGCTTGTACTCGCTGAAGGCTCGCTTGTCGCAATGCTTCGCTCAAGGCCGGCAGCTTCAACGCTTGTTCGTAAGCTGCTCCAGCGTCCGCCGATCGGCCCAGTGCATCCAGTGAAGCAGCTAGACCATACCACCAGCGCGCTTCATTGGAATTTTGTTGCAACAGTGCTTGGTATGATCCAACTGCGCCCTCGTACTGACGCGCGGCAAGGTAGGCTGAAGCCAACAGATCATGGTATTCGGTATCCGAGCTGACAGCTGGTGAAGCGACCGCAAGCAAATCTACCGCCTCAATAGGCGTATTTGCTGCGAGTAACAAACGGGCTTTGAGCTTACGGTAGACGGCGCTACCCGGTTGAATAGCCAGACCGAGCTCTGCAGCTTGCATGGCACGCTCTGTCTCACCCATCTGAATCAATAATTTGACCAGTGTTTCCCGCGAATAATGCGCCTGCGGGTTTTCAAACGCAAAACTGTCCAACGTTTGCAAGGCAGTCAATTGTTGACCACTGGCCCATTGTTGTAATGCCGTTTGCACTTGCTGGCGATCGCGGTCGTAAAAACTCAACTCGCGCGCGACGCGCGAGCTGGCGGACTGTTGGGGATCTGTTGCTGCGTTATCTGTCGACGGATTTGCGGGCGTTTCAAACGCGGTTTCAGCAGGCAATGCCGGTGCATCCGCCCACTCACGGTTGATCTGCGCATCTGCTGCAATTTGCGGCTGGCGCACAACAGCCAGTTGCTCAAGTTGTGCCTGTTGTTGCGCACGCGCGGTGGCATCAGCTTGCGCCTGTGCCTGCAACAAAGCCTGGTTTTGCGCCTCGAGCTGACGTAAACGGGCTTCAAGCTGGCTGATGTCTGTGACTGGCATACTATTTGAGAAATTTGCCAGTGGATCGGTATCGCTTGCACTTGATTCAGCGACCGCAGCTGACTGAGCAACATCCTCAGGCGCAGTGTTTTGTGTATTGAGCTGAGTGGGTTGCGCCAGTGGCATAGGCAACTGCCCTGAGTTCTGACGGATGGTTAATACGTAAGCAACCATTAACCCACCCAAAAGCACCAACAATAATGCCACCAAGGCGATGATACGACGGGCATTGGACTTTGCCGCCCGCTCACTTGCCGGCACCAGTTTCTCAGCGCCAAGGCCCCGCGTCGGCACCTCTCGGCGCCGCGCGTCCAGATCACGTAACATATCGTTCACAAGACTCATTAAGGCATGGTTCCCGGGCGCCTGTGCGCCGCAGCAAATAGGCAGAATTATCTATCTAAAGTAAAAAGCCAGCAGGTACACCATTAGCGCAACACCTGCCAATCCCATCACTGCACCGGCGGCCGCTATCGGCCTGAAATTACCGCGTGTTGGTAACGATACGCCTTCAGTATCACTGATGGCCTTGATCATATGGTCACGCTCTACCGAGCGCTCTCCGCGACCGTAGGCCACCATCAATGCTTTGTGGCACACGATATTGACTATACGGGGAACACCCTTGGACGCCCGGAACAACTCATCCAGCGCTTTGGCGCTGAACACGGTACCGCCGTTGTACCCCGCTGTTGCCATGCGATGCATGACATAACGCTCCAGTCCATCCCGGTCGAGAGACTCCAGCTTGTATGAGAATGTAATGCGCTGCAGCAGCTGCCTCAGAGACTTGTGTGTCAGCATCTCGTCCAACTCGGGTTGCGCAAACAGCACCACTTGAAACAATTTGGCGGTTTCGGTCTCGAGATTGGTCAACAGTCGCAAAGCTTCCAGCGTTTTTTCAGGCATTGCGTGTGCTTCATCTATAAACAACACCACTTGTCGACCGTTGGCGGCATGCTCCATCAGCACATTTGTGATACGTTTCAGCAAGCTGTGATGACCAACATCAGTCTCAGCAGCGATTCCCAGTTCTTCAGCAAAAGCCAGAAACAGCCCCTTTGGGCTAAGCACCGGATTGGCGATATAAGCTGTTACGTAGGTGTCAGGACTTTCTTCGAGCGTGTTTAATACCTTGCGGCACAGCATAGTCTTGCCGGTTCCCACTTCACCTACTACCTTGATGAATCCTTCCTTATTGGCAATGGACACCATCAACATGTTGTAGGCCTTATGGTAACTGGCCATATTGAGGAAAAATTCCGTGTTCGGGGTCAACGAAAACGGCAGTTCCTTGATTCCAAAGTGTTCCAGGTACATTAGAGAATAATCACCCTGCGATCAGTTGGAAAACGGGTTGAGAGTTTCGCTGATGCGTCTTACGCGCTCACTGCGCTCACGCAACAGATTCTGTTCGGATTGTGATGTAGCAATCACCGGCCTCAACAGAATAATAAATTCACTTTTCACCGTGCTTTGACGACGCTGGTCAAACGCCGCGCCAACAACCGGTACATCATTGAGACCGGGAATGCCGGCAGTACTATCCACCGTGCGCTCATAAGCGAGACCGCCCAGAATGACAATTCGGCCATCCTGTGCACGGATGATACTGTCCAGTTCGCGCACTGAGGTGCGCGCCAACGGCACTTGCTGACCCGCAACCGATTTGTTTTGTTCGCTGACGGTGGTGATCACCGGATGCACATGCAAGGTGATGGTGCCATCGGCACTGATCTGCGGCGTGATATCCATCGAGATACCGGAGAAAAACTGCTGCAGGTTATTGGCAGAGGTTTCGGTCACGCTGGTGCCGGTATTAACCACGTTGGAACCCACACTGGTCTGGAAGTATTCCTGATCACCATCCTGAAACAGGGCTTTCTGATTATTGAGAACTTTCAGGCTCGGACTGGACAACACCTGCGTGGTGCCGC
The DNA here is from genome assembly GCA_030652635.1 of Pseudohongiella sp. Lineage (GTDB taxonomy): Bacteria > Pseudomonadota > Gammaproteobacteria > Pseudomonadales > Pseudohongiellaceae > Pseudohongiella. The sequence continues at coordinate 5,028 of JAUSPW010000188.1, forward strand.
GCGATTCAAGCAGTCTGAAAATGGCGTTAAAGTCAGTGAAGTTGGTCGCAATCGTCAACGGATTGGAAATGCCGTCAAAGGTCACGCCTTGCGTGCCTGCGCCAAACTGACCGGTGATGGTATTGTTGCTATCTGACGCACCACCTGGCCCGAAGGTGTCAAAGTCAATAGCAGATTGATAACCCTTGTTCAGGATTACTTCAAGGAATTGCACTTGAATGGTAACTTCACGCATCAGAATGCTTTGCGCAGTCTCAATGTAACTAGCAACCCGCTCTAATTCAGAAGGCGTGGCGGTAACCATCACCAAGCCCACTTGAGGCTGCACCACAACCGTGCGACCAGACTCGTCTCTTGCTGCGCTGGTCTGAACTCTGCTGGCGTTAGCAGTCCCTAAACCTGCCAACAATCCACTGGCACCCGGAGCTACTCCAGACGACGCACTTGAGGATGTTGTACTTAATCCAAGTATGCCTTCCAAAGTTGCTTTGATGTCCGTCCAGAAATCCGTTTGTGTTTGTGTGCTGACTTGACCGCCGCCACCACCACCGCCACCGCCCGTTCCACCTGTTCCTCCAGCTCCACCAAGACCTCCGCCAATGCCGCCTCCTGCAGAAGTACCAACGGAGCCAGCCCCTCCAATTCCACCCGCAACACCGCCAGCCTGCCCACCTTGTTGCCCGCCACCCGCGCCGCCCGACGTAATACTGACGCTGGAACTGCCATCCCGACTCACATTCAAATAATCAATGGTAAAGATGCGGGTAATCATGCCCTGAGGTTTCACCTCGTAGATGTTGCCACGGCGGGTAATCTGGTAGTCATAGATTTCCGCAACGGTATTCATCACCTCTTCAATGGTGACATTGGGCAAATTGATGCTGATCTGGCCCTCAACTTCCGTGCTGACAATCACACCATAATCAGTACCGGCTACCAGATTGTTAAAAAAGTCCCGCGCGTTCTCCGCATCGGCCATCACATTAAAACGCTCAACAACCGGCGCCAGCAAATCATCGCTCAGCGACAAGCCTGGCATCAGCGCCTGCAAGGTAACATCTGGCGGCTCCACGGCAACCGGCGGATCGTAGGAAAGATCAGCATCCAGAAGGAGATCCTGAATGCCAGTGAGCACTTCGGTGTCCATATCGGCGCCGGGGCCCACTGAAGAGCAAGCCAACATCAACAGCGATAAGGCTGTTAACGAGGCGCTGCGCACAAAAAACTTTGCGCCACCTGGTTTGCTTGATGTTTTACACACTAACGTCATCAGTACACCGCTTTATTTATCAATTCATTTAAGCCGCTTTAAACGCAACTTTCTGGCTGTTCAGTCATACCTATTCTATTGCTTGCCGAACGGGGCGCTTAAAAATCGCAAGCTCATACTCCATTCCCTGAATATCCAGCACAACCGTGCCAGGCTTGATTTCTTTTACGGTTGCACCATCAATGTTTTCGCCAATCGTGAGTGGCTGGCTGTTAATCACCGCCACCGGATTGATACCACCACTGCGCACAAACTGTAAACTTAGGTTGTTCAGTGTCACTTCTGCAGCAACCACAGTCTCTGAACTTGTCACATCAATTAATGCGGCTGATTGAGCCGAACCCGGCGGCTGAGTCGGGTCACGGAAAAACTCGCCATCAACCTGAATGGTCTGCGCGCTCACCAGCGCGGGTAGCAAACCCGACAGCAAGGTAACGCTGCGCAAAACTGATTGCAGGGACTTATACACCTACAAAACCCTCTTCAGTGCTGAGTGTGTGCATTTCAATAGTAATCCGCGCCTTGGGCCATGTAGTCTGTACAAAACTTAACTGGTCCCAGAAAAATCGCTCTGGAAAACTCTCAATTCGGCGTAAATAAGCGATCAGGCTCAGGTAGTCTCCTTCCAGCTCTACCATCAGACTATGCTTGTATACCTGCTGCTCACCTGATGTGCTGGCAACATCCACCAACACATCCGGATTGGCGGCAACCGGCTCACCGGACGAGCGCATGGCCTGCGGCGCGCGATTTTCCACTCTGACCAGTTGCAGCCCGGTCTGGCTTTCAAGTATCGAGGTCAACATACGTGTCATGGACTGCGGCGTCACCAGATTACCGGCCAACTCTTCGATATCACCTTGCAATTCAGCCTGATCAGCGATGGCGCGCTCTATTCTGATTCTGACTGCCTGATTGGGATCCTCGGCACTGCTGGTAATCGCCAGTTGCTCTCTCGCCAGTAATGCGTCTAGCTGCATCTGCGCCTGAGACAGCTGCTGCCTGAAGTTGGCAGACTCAGCCTGAATGGGCGCCAGAAAAAATGTGGTGTACGACCAGATAATCCCCACAAACAGCAGCGTTGCAATCAACATTTTTTCGGCAGCGGACCGGCTGTTAAACTTTTCTCCATACTCGCGCAGCTGATACATCGGGCTCATTGGCTGGTCTCCAGCACAAACTCATACATTTCTACTTCAGACGTTGTAGAGCGTGTCGACAGCAAACGACTGAAACGCTGATTACGAATATCACTTTCACCCATCGCCAAGCGACTGACGTAATCGGGCAGCATGGCAGGCAGTTGCGCATTGCCTTTCAAAGACACAAAACTGGCATCACCGCTGATGGTAAATTCTGTCAACCACAGCCCCGGGAACGATGCCCTGGATAAGTCTTTCAAGTGTGAGGAGTACCCGGTCAGATTGCCCAGACTGGTATTACTCATAAATTCGTAAAGCTCGCGCGACTGAGCAAGACGCAATTCACGGGTATTCATCTCTCGAATTAATGCCTGATCGGTGGCACGCCCAGCCACTTCACGCTCTACTGTGTCTGTACGGTTCACCTGGGCAACCACCAACGCCTGCAGCTCAGCAACATCACTTCTTAAGCTGGCACGAATCCACATGTTAATCAGGCTGGTGAGCAGCATAACAAGCACGATAGCAGCAGTGACTTGCAACAGCCTTGCGGCAGTGACCAAATCCCGACGCGGTCGCAGTTCCGGCAGATACAAATTGACCTGTTGCACACCGTTGAGCATCATCATAAAGCGCCTTCCGAATCAATTCTCATGGCAGCACCAATGGACATCAGGGCTGCGCCTTTCATCTCCGGCGTGATGTACTCAGGCGACGGCAGCTCGTGCATAAAATCCAGCATCCCGACCGGTGCACCTAATGCATCTGCCAAGGCATTCATCATAAAAGCGGTGTCCGATTCCCGGGGTGCGATCATGATTTGTGCGACCGGCGGTTGCCCCATCTGACTTTCAAAATAGTCCAGTGAGCGCTGAATCTCCAGTGCCAGTCTGTCGCGCACCATCTCCCAGTCATTTAATGCCATGGCATTAGGCCCAACCGGCGTGTTAATACGCCGCGTCAGATACAACTGACCGTTTCGGGTCAAATTCAATGTGCTGCCACTCTGCTTCAACGATATAAATGCCAGACCGTTACTGTCATCGAGAAAATGCGACGACAGGTTGCGCATCACCATTTCCGGAATATCAATTGAGTGCAGTTGCAAATTGGCGCGCGCAACCGTCGCAATCAAGGTTTCAATTTTCGGTTTCGATGCAACTACTGCATACAACATTTTGTTACGCCCCTTAAATGCCTCTTCGGGCACAGGGAACACATCAATCACGGCATCTTCAATGGGCATATCAAGCAGGTCTTTGACCTTCCAGCGTACCGCAGAGCTGATTTCATCAGGTTCAACCTGCGGCGCTTCTACCAGATACACGTTGTAATCGCGCGGCGAGAGCACACAACTGCAGGCAGCGTTGGCCAAGCCCTGCTCTTCCACCATGCGCGCCAGCGATTCTCGCAAGGGGGCTGCGTCTGAGAGCGCAACACGCGCGCAGTGCTCCAGCGTCAATTCGTCACGGCGCCTGACGATATGCGCCATCGAAACACGGGAATCATTGACGGACAAACCGACCAGGCCTTCTACCCGCTTTTTCCGTCCAAACAATTCCAACACGCGGTCTTTCCCCAAAGGATTCTAAAAACGCTTGAATTATATAGCTTAAGTAGCCAGATTCTATAGCAAAAGCCCGACTTCAGGGGTATATTTGGGGTCTAAATTAACAAACCCTTACAATCCAATCCGTCACAAACAGAACCGATCTCTTTGTTTAATATCGTACTTTTCCAACCTGAAATCCCCCCGAACACGGGTAATGTCATACGACTGGTCGCCAACACCGGTAGCACGCTGCATTTAATTGAACCACTGGGTTTTGATATTGACGAAAAACGCGTGAAGCGTGCAGGACTCGACTATCACGAAATGAGCCAGGTCTTTCGCTGGCCAGACTGGGAAACGTTTTTGCGTCAGACGGACTTACAGCGGCTGTTTGCGTTCACCACCAAAGCCGAGACTTCGTGTTACGAAGCGCACTTCAAAGCTGGAGACACCCTGGTTTTTGGGCCAGAAACCCGAGGGCTGCCAAAAGAGTTATTGGCTGCACTGCCAAAAGAACAAAAGCTGCGGCTGCCCATGCAAGCGACAAGCAGGAGCCTTAATCTGTCAAATACAGTGGCGATAGCACTGTACGAGGCGTTACGACAGACCGGTTTCAGCGGTCTGTCGTAAACAATGTCAAACTCAGGCAGTCGGCTGACCGGCTTGCTGAGCTTTGGATTGCGCATACACCGCATCAAAATTGACGGGCGCCAGCATCACTGCCGGGAAGCTGCCACGGACAACCAAGGCGTCAATCGTTTCACGTGCATACGGGAACAGGATATTCGGGCAAACGGTTGCCAGCACGCGCTCAAGATCAGCTTCATTGAAGCCGTCACAGGTGAAAATGCCAGCCTGCTGAACTTCTACCAGAAATGCGACCGTTTCTTCCTGCTTGGCTTCAATGGTCATTCGCAGAATCACCTCGTACACGCCGTCGGCCAGTTTCTGGTTGCTGGTATTCAGGTTGAAGGAAATTTTTGGCGCCCACTGACCACGGAACACGTCCGGGCTTTTAGGGGACTCAAATGAGCAGTCCTTCAGATAAATGCGTTGCAGCGCAAACATCGGACCCTGGGGTTGCGCTGCCGGTGCAGCACCATTCTGGTTGTTTTCGTTCTCTGCCATGATCTAACCGTCTCTCTTACATTCTGAGTTGATTAATAAAAATATTTTTAACGACCGAATTCAGGATTATCCCTGAATAACCGGCAGATTCTGTCCACGCCACTCTGCCATGCCGCCAGTCAAGCGCACGACATCCGTGAAACCCGCGCTCGTCAGAGTTTTGCAGGCTTCTCCGGACTGCTGGCCCATTTTGCATACAACAATCACTGGACGGGATTTATATTTATCCAATTCCGTCAAGTGACCACTGAGTTTGCTGGATGGCATATGAATCGCATCTACGATGTGGCCCGCTTCAAATTCCTTTTTATCACGGATATCCAACACCACACCATCTTTTCGGTTTATCAGCATAACCGCTTGCTGAGTGCTGACCGCTTTGGGTCCGGTTTTGGTTAGAAACACCATAAATGCCGAAAACAAGACCAGCCAGAGCGTTGCCAGCATCCAGTTATTGCCAATAAATTCAATAAACTGCGCCATTTTAAACTCTAGCCCCCAGCCAGCCTCTGATTAAATGTGTTTACCTGATACCGGATACTCGACCCGCAAACAAGTCGCGAAGTATACACGCCTGCACCGAGCTTGGGTACACACAAGCTACCCGCCACTGGTGAGCCTCCTTATTAACATGGATAATACTGGTTTTTGATGAATCTGCGCTTGTCACAGATAACAGGGAAACGCTCACCATGACCACAACCACTCCCAAACGCACCGCTTTGTTACTGATTCTGGATGGCTGGGGCTACCGTGAAAACACCGACTCCAATGCCATCGCGGCGGCGCACACCCCCACCTGGGATACACTTTGGAAGGAGTGTCCACACACTCTGATCTCCACATCAGGCATGGATGTGGGTCTGCCAGAGGGTCAAATGGGCAACTCCGAAGTAGGCCACATGAATCTGGGCGCCGGGCGCGTGGTGTACCAGAGCCTGACCATGATTGATAAAGAGATTGCTGACGGCGGTTTTTTCCACAATCCGGTATTGATAGACGTGGCGCAGAAAGTCACCGCATCAGGCAAGGCTTTGCATTTATTCGGATTGTTATCACCGGGCGGTATTCATAGTCACGAGCAACATATTCTGGCGATGATCCGTTTGGCGCAGCAACAAGGTGTCAATAAAGTCTATCTGCATGCGTTTCTGGACGGTCGTGACATGCCTCCGCGCAGCGCAATGCCATCGCTGCAACTGACCGATGGCGCGCTGCGACAAGCGGGACTGGGGCGGGTTGTATCGGTGATCGGGCGCTACTTTGCCATGGATCGTGACAAACGCTGGGATCGTATGCAGACAGCTTACGACCTGATCACGCTCGGTGAAGCGCCCTGGCAGGCGGCTTCCGTAGAAGAAGCACTCAACAACGCCTATGCGCGCGGCGAAGACGATGAATTTGTACAGGCCACGCGTGTGGCCGCGCCGGGTGACGAAACGGTTACCTTAAACGACGGGGACTGTGTGGTATTTATGAACTTCCGCGCCGATCGCGCGCGCCAGCTCACCAACGCCTTTGTGAATCCGGCATTCGACGGCTTTGTCCGTAAAGCAAAACCTGCTCTGCAGAGTTTTGTGACGCTGACGGAATACTCCAATGACCTGAATGCGTTTGTTCAGGTTGCATACGGCCCACAGACTCTGAATAACGGCCTGGGTGAATATCTGGCCAGTAAACAACGCACGCAGCTGCGTATTGCCGAAACCGAAAAGTATGCCCACGTAACGTTCTTTTTCAGCGGCGGGCGCGAAGAGGCATTCCCTGGTGAAGACCGCATACTGATTCCCTCCCCGTCGGTGGCCACTTACGATCTAAAACCGGAAATGAGCGCCTTTGAAGTGACGGATAAACTGGAGCAGGCGATACGCTCCGGTCAGTACGACGCGATCATCTGCAACTATGCCAATGGCGATATGGTGGGGCATACCGGCAATTTTGATGCAGCCGTCAAGGCCGTTGAAGCTCTGGATCAATGCCTGACGCGCCTGGTCAAAGCCATACGCGATGTCGACGGGCAATGCCTGATCACGGCAGACCACGGCAACGTTGAACAAATGATGGATCCAAGCACAGGGCAGGCGCTGACCTCTCACACCAGCGGCCCGGTGCCATTGGTGTATGTCGGAAGCGGCAGCTGGCATTTCACAGCGCAGGGTAGCCTGTCAGACATCGCACCCACGCTACTGACCCTGATGGGTATGGATGTTCCGGCCGAAATGACCGGACATGTTTTGATGTCTTCATGAGCACAAAAGTGCCCCGCACAGCTCAATTCACTGCCATTACGGTGTTTTTGCTGCTGACGCTCCTGTTGAGTCACAAGGCAGTTTTTGCAGCGCAAGCACCTGATGCCGATGCAGTTCCGGCCGAAGCAGCTCTTGCAGAAGCCCCTGAACAACAATTGCAGGCAGTCAACGAAGCCATTGCCCGCATAGAGCAATGGCTGCAGTCCAGCCGCGCACAGCGTTCAACCGAGGAGCAAGCCCTGCTGGAATCAAACCAGCAGCTCAACACCCTCCGCCAGCAGATGCAGGCCAATCAACACCGACTGACCGAACTGGAAACCGAGCTTGCACGTTTGACGGCTGAGCAGGAGGTGTTGCTGGCAGACAGTGAACAGCAACGCGCACAAATCGCTAGCACGCTGCGCGCCAGTTACATGTCAGGGTCAGACAGCCAACTCAAATTACTGTTGAACCAGCAGGACCCCGCTATTGCGCGGCGAATGCTGGTCTATTTTGAGGCGTTTCATCAACAGCGGCTGGCTCACATCACACGCTGGCGCGACACGTTGGCGGAACTGGCCAGCAACCGCGCAGCACTGACACTCAGCGCTGACCAACTGAGTTCCGTCAACGTCAGCCTGCAGGCACAACAACAATCCCTCGAGTCACAACAACAGGCGCGCACAGCTCTAATTGCATCGCTGACAGCACAGATGGCAACACGAGGCGACGAGTTGCAAAGACTCACTGAAGACCGCGACGAACTGCAGACACTGATTGATGAAATCAGCAATGTCATGCTGGACATTCCTTCACCCGATGAACTGATGCCCTTCGCTGACTCGCGCGGCAATATGCCGTGGCCATTCAGCGGTCGTGTGTTAGCACGGTATGGCGATACTTACGGCGGAGGACAACTGCGCCGGCAGGGAATCATTATTGCGGCAGACACCGGCTCGCCCGTGCGCGCCGTGCACCCCGGCCGGGTCATATTTTCTGACTGGCTGAGGGGCTCCGGCAACCTCATTATTGTTGATCACGGCAATGCCTACATCAGTCTGTATTCGCACAACCAGCAATTGCTCAAACAAAGCGGAGACTGGGTGAATCGTGGCGAAGCCCTGGCCTTGTCTGGTGAAGACGGCGGCACCGGGGAACCCGGCGTTTATTTCGAAGTTCGTCGCAACAGCGACACGCTGAATCCGGTCGATTGGTTAATAAAACCAGACTGACACAGCTTGTTACCAGCAACTGTTGTCGCTTTGCCCGGGAAGCGCCTAGAATGCGGCAGCACCAATGGATTCCACCCAATTGAGATCAAAGCAGACAATCATGAAGACCTTGAAAAAATTGCCAGGCAAGCCTGTGCTGATGATTGGCAAGTTGGCTAGCGGCACTCTGAAAAGCGCCGTGTTGGCAAGCTGCATGACCTTGCTGCCAGGCATTGCAGCTGCTCAGGAAACCCCGACAGCACGCCCCTTGCCCATTGAAGAAGTCCGATTGTTTGCTGAAGCCCTCGAAGCCATTCGCAACGCCTACGTTCAGGAAATCGACGACAAAACGCTGATCAATCACGCCATTCGCGGCATGCTGGCAGGTCTGGACCCGCACTCAGCTTACCTGAGTGCGGACGACTACGATGTGCTGCAGGAGAACACCGAAGGCGGTTTTGGCGGCCTTGGTATCGAAGTGGGTGAGGAAGACGGATACATCAAAGTCATTACCCCCATTGATGACTCCCCCGCTGCGCGCGCTGGAGTGATGCCCGGCGATTTGATTGTAGAAATCAATGGCCGCCCAGTCCGCGATATGCTGGTGAACGATGCCGTCGAACAACTGCGCGGAGAACCGGGCAGCACCGTCAGCATCACGCTGATGCGCGAAAATGAACCAGAACCCATTGACCTGATTCTGACGCGCGAGATCATCACTGCCAGCAGCGTGCGTCATCGCGAACTTGAGCCGGGTTATGCTTATCTGCGCATTGCACAGTTCCGCATGAATACCGGTGAGGAGACGCTCAAAGCACTCGCTGAAATCAAAGCTGCGCATACACCGTTAAAGGGTCTGGTGCTCGATTTACGCAACAACCCGGGCGGCGTTCTGCAGGCTTCTGTTGAAGTGGCCGACGCGTTCCTAACCGAAGGACAGATTGTTTACACCGATGGTCGGTTTGCTGACTCTGACAGCAACTTTTTTGCTACGCCGGAAGATCCCAGCGAAGGTGTCGCCATGGTGGTGCTGATCAACACCGGGTCTGCATCGGCGGCAGAAATTGTTGCAGGTGCCTTACAGGATCATGGCCGCGCAGTCATCATGGGCACCCGCAGCTTTGGCAAAGGCTCAGTACAGACTGTGTTGCCTCTGAATAACGACCGCGCCATCAAGCTCACTACCTCACTTTACTTTACGCCGGAAGGCCGTTCGATTCAGGCGTTTGGCATCGAACCCGATATTCTGGTGGACGAGGCACTGGTGACACGCGTCACTAATCGCCGGGGCGTTTACTCTGAACGTGATCTTGAGGGTCACTTACCCGGCATCAATGAAGTCAGCAGAGATGAAGACGGGGCGGCGCCGACCGTTAACACAATTACCTCTGCCGAGCAGGTAGTGGTCAGCGACTATCAGTTAAACGAAGCGCTTAATCTGCTCAAAGGCTGGAACATCATGGAAAGCGGCCGACAACGGGTATTAACAACACCGTGAGGGTATTAACAACACTGTGAGAAAGTCCCGTTCCAAAAAGCAGAGCCTCTGGCAAACCTTTATCCGTACGCCCGGCAATGTGCAGTTGCTGCTGGGCCTCGGTTTGCTTGCGGGGCTGATTGTCCTGCTCAGCGCCGCTAGCCCCGCCGCATTGCCGCCACCTGCTAAAGTGCTTGAAGCGCAAACACCCTTCGTAGAGCAGGTTTCCATTGCTGCTTCCGATGTTTTGCCCACGCGGATCCCAAATGTTACCTTGGCACCTGAACCTGCCTTGTTACCTGAACCTGCGTTGGCACCTGAACAGCCTTTAGAACCGGAACAGCCTTTGGCAAAACTGGTCGTCATTCTGGATGACATTGGTTACAACGCCGATGCCGGTATGCGTGCCATACAGTTGCCAGCGCAGATCACCTTTGCGGTCATCCCGCATACACCCCATGGCAAAATGCTGGCAGAGGCGGCTCATCGCGCCGGCCGGGAGCTGATGTTACACGCACCCATGAGCAATCTTTCCGGCATGGATCTGGGACAGGGCGGGCTCACGCTGGATCAAAGTGAAGACGAGTTTCTAACGGTATTCAGAGCGGCACTCGCCGACATCCCGTATATAAAAGGTGTCAACAATCATACCGGCAGCGAATTGACCGCCGCGGCGCAGCCCATGCAATGGGTCATGCAGGAACTCAAAACCCGCGATCTTTATTTTGTTGACAGCATGACAACTCGTTACAGCGTCGCAGCAACAACAGCAGAACAGTTTTTTGTGCCAGCGCTACGCCGACATGTGTTTCTGGACAATACCCAGACGGCGGAAGCCATTGATATTGAATTCAAACGCGCTGTGGCACTCGCCAAACAGCAGGGTTATGCCGTTGCGATCGGGCATCCCTACCCCGAAACAATAGCCTATCTGGAATCCGCTCTACCGCTGTTGGCAGAGCAGCACATTGAAGTGGTGCCTGTATCAGTGATACTGGCGCAGGTCCTGCAGGCAAAGGCCAACACGCTGGAAACTACAGCCGCATGGTAATGCCACGGTCGGCCATGTACTGCTTGGCCTCCGGGATGCTGTACTCACCAAAGTGAAAAATGCTGGCGGCCAGCACGGCATCCGCACCGCCTTCCAGCACACCATCCACCAGATGTTGCAAATTGCCCACGCCACCTGATGCAATCACCGGCACGTCAACGGCATCACTGATGGCACGGTTAAGTGCCAGGTCAAATCCGATTTTGGTGCCATCCCTGTCCATACTGGTCAACAGTATTTCGCCTGCGCCGTAACTCACCATTCTTTTTGCCCATTCTATGGCATCCAGACCGGTGGGCTTGCGGCCACCATGCGTGAAGATTTCCCAGCGATCAGGATCACCTTCGGCACTGACTTTTTTTGCGTCCACCGCAACCACAATACACTGCGATCCAAATTTTTCAGCGGCTTGCCGTACAAATTCCGGATTGGTCACTGCGGCGGTATTGATGGATACTTTGTCGGCACCTGCATTGAGCATGGTGCGGATATCTTCCAAGGTCCGGATACCCCCGCCCACAGTCAGCGGGATAAACACCTGTGAGGCAATCGCTTCCACAGTTTTTACCGTGGTCTCGCGGCCTTCATGGGACGCCGTGATATCCAGAAAGGTAATTTCATCTGCGCCCGCATCACTGTAACGCCGGGCTATTTCAACCGGGTCACCCGCATCGCGAATATCCAGAAATTTGACACCCTTGACCACGCGACCTTTGTCGCAATCAAGACAGGGGATAATACGTTTTGCCAGTGCCATAAGCTGCCCCGTAACTGATTACTGTTGGTCGCTGCGTTGTTGGTCGCGGCGGTTTTCATCACAGTAGCGTTGTGCCGCTGCAAGATCCAGAGCGCCTTCGTAGATGGCGCGCCCGGTAATTGCACCCATAATGCCCGCGCCGGTGTCTGTGTGCGCTACTTTCAGCAACTCTTCGATATCGGCCATCCGACTGACACCACCGGATGCAATCACAGGAATGCTGGACGCACGCGCCAGACGCAAGGTGGCTTCCACGTTGACGCCCTGCATCATGCCGTCCCGTGCGATATCGGTGTAAATGATCGCTTCCACACCATCGTTAGCAAACTGACGGGCCAGATCAACCACATTGACGGTGGACACTTCAGCCCAGCCATCTGTTGCCACCCAGCCATCTTTGGCATCGAGCCCCACAATTATCCGACCGGGAAAGGCCTTGCAGGCTTGCGCCACAAACGGCGGATGGCGCACGGCCTGAGTACCAATGATGACGTAACTGACACCCACATTCAGATAGTACTCAATGGTTTTTAAGTCGCGAATGCCGCCACCAATCTGCAAAGGCAGATCTGGATACGCCTTGGCAATCGCTTCCACAATCGCGCCATTAACAGGCTCGCCCACAAAGGCGCCATTCAGATCAACCAGATGCAAACGACGAGCGCCATGTGCACGCCAGTGGCCTGCGGTTTTGACCGGATCATCAGAGAATACCGTCGAGTCTTCCATACGGCCCTGGCGCAAGCGCACACACTGGCCGTCTTTCAGATCAATTGCAGGAATTACCAGCATTGTTGTTCCTTTATAGCAGTTTCTATTGATGGCACTGACCATTCCAGGCCAGAAAATTTCTCAACAATTGCAGACCACAATGCTGACTTTTTTCCGGGTGAAACTGGACAGCAAACAGCGAATCTTTGCTTAAGGCCGCGGCAAAGGTATGACCGTACTCAGTCTCGCCGGCCAGTTGGCTTTTATCGGTAGGCTCAACAAAATAACTGTGCACAAAGTAGAAACGACTGTTGTCATCAATGCCTTGCCACAAGGGGTGCGCCTGGGTCTGACGCACGTTATTCCAACCCATATGCGGCAC
>JAUSPW010000192.1 GCA_030652635.1 Pseudohongiella sp.
GGATGTGTGGGCCAGCGAGCACTTTGATTTCCCAGTGTGCTCAGTTTGTTATCGCTGTAAATCAGGCCCAACACGCGCAGCAACTGCCGTCCTGCCATCACGGCCGCGGCTGGCGGTGTCTCAATCCACTTCAATGAACCGGGTTCCGTGACCCCCCAGCGTGCCAGCTCAAACACCAGCTGCGACAAATCCGACTGCAGTATTTCCGGTTCGCGATGCGCGGCCAGCACCGCGTCTTCCGACCAGGCGCGATAACAGAATCCCTCTGCTTCACGGCCAGCGCGGCCGCGGCGCTGATCGGCGCTGGCACGATTGACCCGGCGTGTCTCCAGACGACTTAGCCCAGTGCGTGGTTGATAAACGGGTACGCGTTCGCGCCCGGCGTCAATCACAATACGAACGCCGGGCACAGTGACGCTGGACTCGGCGATAGCAGTGGACAGAATGATGCGTCGTTGACTGTTGGGCGCCGGCTTGAGCACGTGTTGTTGCTCCGCCAGCGGCATTTGTCCGTGCAGCGGGCACAGTTCGATGTTATCGCTCAACCCTGATCGCAGCTGTTGCTCTAATCGTCTGATTTCCCCCTGACCAGGCAGGAACACCAGAATATGACCCTCATGGGCAGTCAGCGCTTCGCGCACGATACCCGCCAAATGAATCTCCGGGTACTCACGCGAAGGCCCCGACTGTCCTGCACTCGTAGAACGGTAGTAGGTACTCACAGGCCAGTTGCGCCCTGGGCAATCTATCAACGGCGTGTGTTCGCCTAGCACGGATAACAAGGCGTTGGTGTCGAGCGTAGCAGACATCACCAGGATTTTGAGATCGTTGCGCAATCCGTGCTGGATATCCAGCGCCAGTGCTAAACCCGTATCAGCATCCAGGCTACGTTCGTGGAATTCATCAAAAATCAGCCCGGCGACACCCTGTAGTTCGGGGTCATCCTGCATCATGCGTGTCAGAATGCCTTGGGTCAGCACTTCGAGCCGGGTGGCGGCGCTCACGCGCGACTCGCCTCGTACACGATAACCCACGGTCTGACCTACGGACTGCCCGAGTTGGTCAGCCATAAAACTGGCGGCAAGACGGGCAGCAACCCGACGAGGTTCAAGCAATAACCAGCGTTGGCCGGGCGGGGTATTTTCCAGCAGCGCCAGTGGAACCCGTGTAGTTTTACCGGCACCGGGCTGTGCCACCAACAGGGCGCGGTTGTGGTTGTGCAACGCTGTCTGAATATCAAGCAGCACGGCATCGA
>JAUSPW010000073.1 GCA_030652635.1 Pseudohongiella sp.
ACAATGTTGGCGATAATGGTGCCAAAACTTCCACCACCTAAAACACTGACCGTCTGTGCCGGCATTAAAACTCTCCTGCAATGTGATACAAAACCATTTCCTTGTTTTTTCTGGAGATCAGTCTGGAAGCAATGAAGGATCGCCTTGTATCAACATCATGCGATTTGACTGGAAAAACAATAAAGCGTTATACATGCCCGCCGCCACAGCCTTGGGGGTGATGGATGCCCCCACAAACTGATCAACGCCGTCATCGGCAGCGATGCCCTTCCAACTCGTGCGCCTGAGATCCCGCGAACCCAATCCGGAAAATTCGCGCATCCAGCGTGATTCCAAAAATGTCAAAGCGCCGGTCAGTTCGAAGTGCAAAGGTTCTGCGACCACGCGAGCGGCAACAATCTCACCACGCATGTCAAAGGCCACCAGCAAATCGAGTACGCCGTTAAACCCGTCATCAACGGTAAAAGGCAGAGCGATCATCACTACTTCATCGTCTTGTTTGCCGATGTATGCCAAACGATCGCGACGCAAACCCAGCCATTCCGGACTGACCAGGTTCTGAGTACCGGCTTCTGCACGAATCAACAATGCATCGGCAACCGGATCATTGTCTATCAAATCATCACCCAGCATGGCGATCAGATTTTTGCGATCATACTCATGCTTGGCCGCCTGCAAGGACGCTGCAAAATACTGTATTGGCCAGATACTGACCAACAGCAGGATAATAATCGCAATCATGAGTCTAGGCGGAAGCACAGAAAAGCCCTCAAAACACTCGATTCAAGCCATCGAGTGCCGCGATGCGATAGGCCTCGGCCATGGTGGGGTAATTGAAGGTGGTATCCAGAAAATACTTCATAGAGTTGGCACTGCCTTCCTGCTGCATGATCGCTTGTCCAATGTGCACAATCTCTGAGGCCTGATCTCCAAAACAGTGAATGCCCAGAATCTCCAGCGTTTTAAAATGGAAAATCAGTTTGAGCATGCCGACTTGCTCGCCAGTGATCTGTCCGCGCGCGGTATTGTGGAAAAACGCCTTGCCCACTTCGTACGGAATCTGCGCTTTGGTCAACTCTTGCTCAGTTTTCCCCAAGGTGCTGATTTCAGGGATGGTGTAAATACCGCTGGCAACCCGATCAATGGCTACAAATGCCTCAGGATCCACGATGGCATTACAAGCCGCGCGGCCTTGATCATAAGATGCGCTGGCCAACGAGGGCCAACCTATCACATCGCCGGCGGCATAGATGTTGGGCACCGCAGTTTGATAACGCTCATTGACTTCAATGTGTCCGCGGGCGTTTAACACAATACCCAGCTCTTCCAGACCCATATTGTCTGAATTGCCGGTACGACCATTCGCCCACAAGATAATGTCGCTCTTGATGCGTTTGCCTGAACGCAGGTTGGTCACCACGTAATTGTCGTGGTATTCGATGCTCTCATATTCCTCATTGTGGCGACTGCGCACACCGATATCGCGCAGGTGATAACTCAGTGCATCCGAGATTTCCCAGTCCAGAAACGACAACAAGGTGTTGGCAGGATTAATCAGCTCAACCTTGCAGCCCAAGCCGCCAAATATTGACGCGTACTCGCACCCGATAACTCCTGCCCCAATCACCGTCACCTTTTTAGGCGAGTGATCGAGAGTCAGAATTTTATCGCTGTCAAACAAGCGTGGATGATCAAAATTGACATTTGCGGGACGGTAAGGGCGCGAGCCTGTGGCGATGATAAAACTGTCCGCTTTCAATAAAGGACCTTTATTGGCAATCCTTATGCTGTGCGCATCATTAAACACCGCGTGTCCCTGAATGATATTCACATCATTTTTTTCGAAATAAGTACTGCGCAGGTAAACCTGTTCATCTATGACTCTATCCGCATGTCGAATAATTTCAGGGAAACTGGGTTTGTGCAGCGTCGCGAACTCACGCAACAGCGGGTTGCTGCGAAACTGCATGACCTGCTTGACGTAATGTCTCAGCGCTTTGGAGGGAATGGTACCCAGGTGTGTGCAATTGCCGCCCACCTTGTCACGATTCGATATCAACGCTACTTTTTTGCCATGTTTGGCCGCGTTGATGGCGGCAGATTCGCCTGCTGGGCCACTGCCTACCACAATAATATCGTACGTGTTTCGTGCCATTGCCGGTGATCTCCCTTTATTTGCTGCTTTCGTCACAACGTGCTGGATTGCCACCACATAGTTCACACGTGCCATCAATACCCACATTGTTCAGGCCGCCGCACGAGCCTTTAATAGGCGCTCGACCAAACATCACACCCACCGCCATGCCCGCAACCACGAGCAACAGAATGACAAAACTTGCAATCATGGTACTCATATCATTACTCCAGATACGCTTCAAATGCCGGGGTAAAACGCTCGATAAACCCATCCTCATCAGGATGCTTGCTAATAAAATATACCGCCAGTCCCAAGGACTGAGCCAGATCATAGGATCTGTCTTCGCCCATCACCATAAACGCTGTCGCCAAGGCGTCAGCTTCCATCGCGGTTGGGGCAATCACAGTCACAGCAGCCAGTGTATGGCTGATGGGGCGGCCGCTGAATGGATCGATCTCATGAGAGTATCGCACACCATCCTGTTCAAAATAATTACGATAATCACCTGATCCGGCAACACCCAGTGATTGTCCCTGACTATAAAAAATCTGATAGACCTCAGGTTCAGCTGTATCCACAGGTTTTTCTATGGCCGGCACCCAGCCACTGCCGTCCGGTTTCACGCCTTTGATGCGCAGCTCACCGCCAATCTCGATGAAGTAACTGGGCATTCCCAGCGTATCAAAGTACTCTGCCAGCGCATCTACCGCATAGCCTTTAGCGATACCGCTCAGATCCACATACACCTGGGCGCTTTTTTGTACCTGTGGTGGCGACAGACTGACTTCGAGGTAACGCGACCCGGTTTGCTGTAACAGCTCAGCAATTTCTTCATCGCTTGGAATACGTGATTGATCAACGCGTTGGCCTATCAACGGTCCAAATCCCCAGCGATTGACCAGCGGGCCGACCGTGACATCAAAATACCCATCGGTCAGCTGATTAAATTCCAGTGCTTTCGCAAGCACCAACGCCAACTCGGGCGACACACTGAACCATTGCCCGGGCGCACTACGATTAAACCGGGACAGTTCAGAGTCTGGTGCATAAGTTGACATCAATTCCCGATCAAGGCGATATAAGCGCTGTTCGATACCCGCCGCCAATTCATTATCGGTTAATTCCTGCGGAAACCCGGCCACCAGAATCTGGTAAGTTGTGCCCATGGTGGAGCCGTTGAGCTGATAAATCTGCGCAATCGGCTCAGGTCTGATCATCACCCATAAAAAATACAACGCCAGAAAAATCAGCGTGTAGCGCAATCGTTTGATCCACTGCAGGGCGAATGCACCTGTCGCCTTGTTACTCAACACTTGACACTCCGCAGTTCGCACTGGCCTTCAGTAAGTCGGATTTCCCAAAACAAACAGGGGAGCGGCACCTAGTGGTAGTTGCCTCGCTCCCCTGTTTATGTTGCCATCTTGAGTGACCTGATCAGAATCAGGAGAATTCATCCAATGCTATATTTTCGTCTTCCACACCGAGACTCTTCAGCATCTTGATGCACGAGGCATTCATGATGGGTGGTCCGCACATGTAGTATTCGCAGTCTTCCGGTGCCGGGTGATCCTTCAAATGGTGCTCCAGCACAACGTTATGGATAAACCCGGTGTAACCGGTCCAGTTGTCTTCCGGCTGCGGCTCAGACAGCGCCACGTGCCATACAAAATTGTCGTGTTCTGCTGCCAGACGATCAAAGTCCTCAACGTAGAACATTTCTTTTTTGCTGCGTGCACCGTACCAGAAGGTGATCTTGCGTTTGCTGTTCAGGCGACAGAGCTGATCAAAAATGTGTGATCGCATAGGCGCCATACCGGCACCACCACCAATAAACACCATTTCATTATCAGTGTCTTTGGCGAAAAACTCACCAAACGGACCAAACACTTTAATCTTGTCGCCCGGCTTCATGTTAAACACGTAGGACGACATAATTCCGGGTGGATGATTGCTGCGCGGTGGCGGCGTGGCAATACGGATATTAAATTTGATCAGGCCCTTTTCATCCGGGTAATTGGCCATGGAATAAGCACGGATGGTGGTTTTGTCACACTTGGACTTGTGATTAAACAGACCAAACTTCTCCCAGTCTCCACGGAAGCGCTCTTCGATCTCGAAGTTTTTGTATTCAACTTCGTGGGCTGGCACTTCCAGCTGTACGTAACCACCAGCACGGAAATCCACACTTTCGCCTTCAGGAATCTTCAGTACCAGTTCTTTGATGAAGGTTGCCACGTTGTGGTTGGAGATCACCTCGCATTCCCACTGCTTAACACCAAAAAATTCTGGCTCTACTTCAATCTTCATGTCCTGTTTTACAGCAACTTGGCAGGACAGACGCCAATGCTCTTTGGCTTCACCCATGGTGAAATGGCCAGCTTCGGTTGGCAACATGGAACCGCCACCATCAAGCACTTTACATTTGCACTGTGCACAGGTCCCGCCGCCGCCACAGGCAGAGGACAGGAAAATGCCCGCGTCTGCGAGGGTGGTCAGCAGTTTGCCGCCCGCAGGCACTGTGATTGCCTTGCTGGGGTCGCCATTAATTTCGATTTTGACATCGCCGGAGCTGACCAGTCGTGCACGCGCAGCAATAATCATGACGACCAACAGCATCACGATAACGGTGAACATCACCACACCGGCTACAATCGTTGAGATATCCATTGTTACTGAAACCTACCCACGTTAACGTTAATTGGATTGAATTACAGAGTCAGTCCGCTGAATGACATAAAACCCAGCGACATCAGCCCCGTGGTGATGAACGTGATACCCAGTCCACGCAAACCTTGAGGTACATCGCTGTACTTGAGCTTTTCGCGGATACCCGCCATCAGCACAATCGCCAACGCCCAGCCCACGCCTGCACCTACGCCGTACACCACGCTCTCCGGGAACGTATAACTGCGCTCGACCATAAACAGTGAGGCACCCATGATGGCGCAGTTCACAGTGATCAGTGGCAGAAATATACCCAAGGCGTTGTAGAGGGCCGGCACAAACTTGTCCAGAAACATCTCGAGAATCTGCACGATACCGGCGATAACACCGATGTAACACAGGAATCCCAGAAAGCTCAGATCCATCTCGGACAACCCGGCCCAGGCCAGGGCACCGTCTTTTAACAGGTAGTTAAAAATCAGGTTGTTGACCGGCACGGTGATCGCTTGCACCACAACAACGGCGACACCCAATCCGATGGCTGTGTCTACCTTTTTTGATACTGCCAGAAAAGTACACATACCCAAAAACAACATCAGCGCCATGTTTTCGACAAACACTGCGCTTACAAACAGGCTTAAGTAGTGTTCCATTCTCAGTGGGCTCCTTTCTCAGCAGTATGAGCAGACATCGGGAACTCATTCTTTTCGATTTGCTCTACGTTACGCTCACGTAGAATCCAGATGAAGAAACCAATAATAAAAAATGCACTTGGCGCCAGCAGCATCAAACCGTTTGGCTGATACCAGCCACCATTGGCAACTGTTGGAAGGACAGTGAAGCCCAGCAACGTGCCGGCTCCAAACAATTCCCGCAGTGTGCCTACGATGATCAATACCAGACTGTAGCCCAGACCATTACCGATACCATCAAGGAAGCTGGGTATGGGTGGGTTTTTCATTGCGAAGGCCTCAGCCCTGCCCATCACAATACAGTTGGTAATAATCAGACCCACAAACACGCTCAGCTGTTTGCTGATTTCGTAGGCATAAGCTTTTAATATCTGGTCTACCAGAATCACCAACGAGGCGATCACCGTCATCTGTATGATAATTCTGATGCTGCCTGGCATATTATTACGCAGCATGGAGATAAACAGATTGGAGAACGCTGTTACTGTGGTCAGCGCAATGCACATCACCAGCGTCACCTGCAAACTGGTCGTTACCGCCAACGCCGAACAGACACCCAGAATCTGCAACGCAATCGGGTTTTCTTTGAAGATCGGCTTGATCAGAATTGTTTTGCTCATCTCATTCATCAGATAACTCCTCTCAGCCTTTTACTTCATTGATGATGAAGCGACCAAAACCGCGCTCACCCAGCCAGAATGCAATCATGTTTTCCACACCACGACTGGTCAGCGTAGCGCCAGACAAGGCATCAACCTGGGACATTCCCGGGCCACCACCTTTGACAACCTCAAACGCAACGTTGCTCTGAGCATCATAAATCTGTTTGCCTGGCCACTGCGCCTGCCAGCGCGGGTTACTGATCTCGCCACCCAGGCCGGGTGTTTCTTTATGGTCGTAGAAACCGATGCCCTGCACAGTATTGCCATCACCTTCCAGCGCGAGGTATCCATACATGATGCCCCACAGACCGTAGCCGCTGACTGGCAGTACCACGCTTTCAAAGCTGCCATCGGCATTGTCGATGGTATAGACCGTGGCGTATTTGACACGACGCCGGATATTGGCAACATCGTCTTCACCACTTAACGCATCCGACAGCATAGGATCATTTTTAGCAGCAGCTTCGCTGTAGGTCAGCGGGTCCAAACCCAGGCGCAGGGCTTCCTCTTCACTCAGAAACGTACCATTGTCCAGATCGACTATACGTGCGTTAAAACGCTCGAACATCGAGGCAACATCAGCATTGCTGTTCACCGCCGGATCAAACATGCCGGCCGCAATCAGAATGTTTTTGTTGCGATCCAGTATCTGGTTTGCGGTCTGCATTGGCTTAAGAATCACCGCAGCGCCTGAAATCACCACTGAACAAATGGCACACAGTATCAGTGCAATTTTGAGTGTGTTGGCAACGGAGTTGACGTTAGACGACATGGCGGGCGATCCTCCGTTTGATATTGGCTTTCACGACAAAATAGTCAATCAGAGGTGCAAACAGGTTACCGAACAAAATGGCCAGCATCATACCTTCCGGGTATGCCGGGTTCAGCACACGAATCATCACCACCATAAAACCGATCAAAAGACCAAATATCCATTTACCGGTATTGGTCATGGATGCTGACACCGGGTCAGTCGCCATAAAGACCATACCAAAGGCGAATCCACCGAGCACCAGATGCCAGTACCAAGGTGTTGCAAACCCGGGGTTGGTATCCGAACCAATCATGTTCAGCAAGGTCGAGAAGATGACCATACCGAGGAACACACCGAGCATGATGCGCCAGGAGGCAATGCGCGTGGCCAGCAATATCACACCGCCGATCATAATCGCGAGTGTCGACACCTCACCAATTGAGCCCTGCATCTGACCAAAAAAGGCATTAAGCCATGTCAATTGCTCGCCGGTTGCTGACAAAGTGACAGGCAGCCCGTTGTTAGCGATCTGGCTGAGCGCGGTCGCGCCGCTGAAGCCATCAACCGCTGTCCACACAGAGTCACCGGAAATCTGCGGCGCGTAGGCGAAAAACAGGAATGCACGTCCCGTCAGTGCCGGGTTCAGGAAGTTTTTGCCGGTACCACCAAAGACTTCTTTACCCACGATAATGCCAAAGGAAATACCCAAGGCAGCCTGCCATAAGGGCAAGGTTGGCGGAACTATCAGCGCAAACAAAATGGAGGTAACAAAAAAACCTTCATTTATCTCGTGACCACGCTTGATGGCGAACAACACTTCCCAGAATCCACCAACAATAAACACCGTGGCGTAAATTGGCAGAAAATACATGGCGCCGTACCAGAAGTTATCCCAGATACTGCTGGGATCGTTTCCTGCCAGCGCACCAATCAGCACACCCCGCCAGCCTTCCATCTCGGTGATACCCATGTTTACCATAGCCATATTGGCCTGGTAACCCACGTTGTACATACCGTAAAACATGGCTGGGAACACTGCCAGCCAGACCGTGATCATGATACGTTTCAGGTCAATACCATCACGCACATGAGAGCCACCGACTGTCACTTTGCTCGGGGAATAAAAAATTGTATCCACCGCCTCATACAGTGGGTACATCTTTTCGTACTTGCCGCCTTTTTCAAACTGCGGCGCTAGATCATCAAGTATTTTACGCAGACCCATGGTGAGTTTTTTCCACTAACATTCTTTTTCGATACGCGTGAGGTTGTCACGCAGGATCGGACCGTATTCATATTTGCCCGGGCACACATAGGTGCACAGCCCCAGATCTTCTTCGTCCAATTCCAGCGCGCCCAGACTCATCGCTGTTTCAATGTCACTCACAATCAATGTGCGCAGCAACTGTGTCGGCAGAATGTCCAAAGGCATGATGGTTTCATATGAACCAACCGGTACCATCGCACGTTCGCTGCCATTGGTGGTGGTGGTGAAGTCAAACTTCTTGCCTTTGAGCAGGCTGGACAGATAAATGCTCAAATTGGAGTGGCGATTGGCGCCAGGAGACAGGTAACCAAACAGAGGGCGCTCCCGACCTTCGCGCAGCACACTGATCTGTTGATCATAGCGACTGAGGAATTGCATAGGCTCAGTAATTTTTCTACCCGCCAACACCGAACCGGAAATTACCCGGTTTTCGCCCTCTTTAAGCTCGCCTGCCGTCAATTCGTGCAGATTGGCACCCAGACTAGTGCGCAACAGACGCGGATTCTTAACTTGCGGGCCGGCCAATGCAACGACACGCTCGGTCCACAGCGTACCGGTGCTGAACAATTTGCCTGCCGCAATCACATCCTGGAACCCGATGCTCCACACCCAACGACTCAGGCTGACGGGATCGAGAAAGTGAATGTGTGTACCAGTCAGTCCGGACGGGTGCGGTCCAGCAAAATCTTCCACCTGAACATTACCGGCAAATGCTTCTTTTTCAAGACCAGCAAAACTGCCTTCACGACGGCAGACAAATACCTTGCCATCTGTCAGTTTCGCCAGCAGGTTGATACCACGTACCAGATCCTGTGAATGCTCACGCGCGACCACTTCAGGCAGCAATGCCAGCGGATTGGAATCCATCAGATTGATAAACAAAGACGATGGTTTGCTGGCAGGGTCGGGAACCTTGCTGAAGGGTCTGGTGCGCAGCGCTGTCCACAGACCTGACTTCACCAAGTTTTCCACGACCTTTTCGCGTGGTAACGACGTGCATTCAGCATCGCTGTAACGGGCGAAACTCACTTGTTCATTGTTGTCGCCGTCCAGTTCAATCACAACTGACAGAAACAGACGCTTGTCGCCACGATTGACGGCGACAACTGTTCCGGTACCCGGGGATGTGTAAATGACGCCGGGCGTCTTTTTATCGGTAAACAAAGTCTGACCGAGTTTGACCTTGTCTCCCTCTGTGACTTCCATCGTGGGTTTCATACCCACAAAGTCTTGCCCCAGAATCGCCACCGTTCGAACCGGCTGAGCGTCATGAATTACCTGTTCCGGAGCGCCATTAATAGGTAAGTCTAACCCGCGCTTAATTCTGATCATTCATCAGGCCTAGTAATTTGTATTCAGGATATGCAATTGGATTGATGTGTCTTACGCTGAGAAAACGCGCACAATTATAGGTATATGGCCTCTGATTTGCCACCGTTTTCTTGGGCTAAATGAATAAGCTCAGGAAGGAATCCGGTGTCAGCAGGGCTGACACCGGGCAATAAAATCAGACTTCGTTGGGATAGATCCGGTAATTGACACCCGCCATTTTGTAAACCATGCGCACAACCTGATTGCAATAACCAAACTCATTGTCGTACCACAAGTACAACACGCAGCGATTGCCTTCAACTATGGTTGCTTTGGAATCAACAATGGCCGCCTCACGCGAACCCACAAAATCACTGGACACCGCGTCTGGATCTTCTGTGTAACTGATCTGATTCTGCAGTGGTGAGTGCAACGCCAGTACTCTCAGAAACTCGTTGATTTCTTCTTTGGTGACAGCAGTTTCCATATTCAGCATCAAAATAGCCATGGACACATTCGGCACAGGCACACGCACCGCATTACCCGTCAATTTGCCAACCAACTCAGGAACGGCTTTCACTACCGCTTTGGCGGCACCGGTTTCGGTCAGTACCATGTTCAGCGCAGCACTTCGGCCACGGCGATTGCCCGTGTGATAGTTGTCGATAAGGTTTTGATCGTTGGTGTAGGCATGCACGGTTTCAACGTGACCGCTGACAATGCCGTATTTATCGTTTAGCACCTTCAACACCGGCGCAATGGCATTGGTGGTGCAACTGGCCGCCGTGATGATTCGGTCTTCAGGCTTGATCTGATCGTGATTGATACCGTAAACGATATTCTTGAGACTGCCTTTGCCTGGCGCGGTCAACATGACCTTGCTGGCACCTTTGGACTTCAGGTGACGAGACAGACCTTCTTCATCACGCCAGTTGCCGGTGTTATCGATAATCAGGGCGTCATTGATGCCATACTGGGTGTAATCAATTTCATCCGGGGCATTGGCGTAGATAATCTGTACAACATTACCATTACAAATCAAGCAGTTGTTAGCTTCGTCAATACGAACTGTGCCTTGAAACGCACCGTGAACCGAATCCGATGTCAGCAAACTTGCGCGCTTGATGATGTCGCCTGGTTTGCCTGGACGCACAACCACTGCGCGCAGACGCATGACTTCACCCGTGCTGGTGCGCTCAATCAGCAAACGCGCCATCAGACGACCAATCCTGCCGAAACCAAACAATACGATATCCTGCGATTTTTCACTGGGGGGCGTTTTCACACCAATCAGTGCTGCCAACTCGGATTTCACATACACATCGACCTCTGGCGCATTACCAGCCTGCGCCAACTCCATGTACTTGACAGTCAACTTACCCAGGTCGATCTGGCAATGCCAAAGATCCAGTTTTGCCACTGACATTAAAATTGGGTGCGATTCAAACTCGGACATCTCATTGCGCCCGATCTGCCGGACAAAACGATGAGATTTCATGATGTTGGTCACTGATCTGTTATGCAATGCGCGACCATAGATAAAAACACCAACGTTACGCTCACTGTAGAGGCGACCAACCACAGGAATCATCTCCTGTGCCAGGGCTTCTCTTTGCTTCCAATCACTGAAATAGTCTTCCGGGCTGGGTCGTGTCACGTGGGGCACCTGTCTGTCGAGTGGTTGAAGAAAGTCATTCCGGCAAATGCGAATTGATCCAAAACGGCGCATATTATCTTGTGATTGCCCGGGCTGTGCAACTTAAATGACCTTTTACAGAGGCATTCCCTGTGCATAACGGCAGCTCTATGCAAGAATACGCGCCCTCTTTTACCACAAGCAGCGTAGCCTGGCAGTCGGGATGATTTGACTGTCAGCGTCATTTTGTCTTTTATCGTGCGGATTGGAAGATGTCGGGTTTCGAACTAAACGCTCCACCTTTGCCCAAAGAAGGCCACACGCTGCAGTGGCCCGCATTGCCGGATTCTCAATTCAGCATGGCACTGGCCCAGACGGCACGACGGAGCAAATCCCCTGTTCTGTTGATTACCAACAGCAGCGAAGAAGCTGAACAGCGGCGCCGCGAACTCCAGTTTTTTATACCGGATCACGGCCCGGATGCATTGCCAATCCTGACGCTGCCGGATTGGGAAACGCTG
>JAUSPW010000201.1 GCA_030652635.1 Pseudohongiella sp.
CCACTGCTGTCAAAACCGGCGCGGAAGCGACTGCTTACCGCTGGGCGATAATAATCCTGGCGGGTATCTTCTTCGCGACTCCACAAGGTTTGTACTGGCACATCAAACTGCTGTGCGATCAGCGTAGCCTGATCAATGGTGTTGGTTGACATCGGCAGGCGACGGCCAAAACCGCCACCCAGATAAAACGGGTGCACAGTGACCGAGTTTTCGTCGAGGTCGGCTACCGTGGCAACTCTGCCACGAATACCAAGGTTGTCTTGTGTGCCGGTCCAAACGTCACAGCGACCGTCGCGGAACAACACCGTGCAGTTCATGGGTTCCATGGCGGCGTGCGCCAGGAATGGCACGCGATAGTTTGCAGTGATCACATCGGCGGCGCTGGCCAGAGCTTGCTCGGCATCACCTACTACCACATCTTCAAAACGTTCGCCGTTATCCAGTGCCGCATCAAAGTCAGCAAAAATATCAGTGCTGGATCGGTTGTCTGCGTCGGTGCTGCTGAAAACCGGTTGTAGCAGTGCCAACGCTTTGTTAGCCCGCCAGTAGTTGTCAGCGACTACCGCAACGGCATCGCTGAGCTCAACAATACGAACAACACCGCGCTGTTGCAGTGCAGCATCTTTGTTGCCAACGCTTTGTAATTGCCCACCAAACACCGGCGAGGTGGTGACGGCCGCATAAAGCATGCCTTCTGGCATGGCGTCGATACCAAATTGCGCGGTGCCGTCCACTTTGGCAGGGATGTCAACGCGGGGCACCGATGTACCCATCAGCGTGAACTGATCAGGGCGTTTCAGCACGGGTGAACGAGACGGTTCAAACTGCGCTGCCGCGCTGGCCAGTTCACCATAACTCAGGCTGCGGTTGCTGGCTTCGTGATAAACCCGGCTGTTGCGTGTTGCGATTTCTGAGGCGGGCACATCCCACGCTTGCGCAGCGGCTTTAACCAGCATTTCACGAGCAGCCGCGCCGGCCGCGCGCATGCCCATTTCACCAGTAAATCGCACGGAGCTGCTGCCACCGGTGATTTGCATATTCATGATTTCAGCAGCTTTTAAGGTCACAAAATCCATCGTCCTGTTAAGGAACGCTGGCGCAGCAAAACCCATGGAGGCCGCAAAACCTTTAACCAGCACGCCGTTGGCAAACAGGTCGGTTGCAGGAGCCTGCTCTACACGGACATTCGCCCAGTCTGCATCCAGTTCATCTGCAGCCATCATGGGCAGAGACGTCAGTACACCCTGTCCCATTTCCGAATGCGGCACAATAACCGTCACGATATTGTCTGGATCAATACGCAACCAGGTCGTCAGAAACGTCTGGCCATCCTCAGCATAGTCGCGGTTGGCGATACTCTGGCGGCTCGGGCGTGTGCTGGCATAACCCAGCAGCAATCCACCACCGACAACGGCGGCACCTAATAAAAAACGTCTGCGTGAAATACTCATACACTAGCCTCCGCGGTCGCATCAACAAAGGGGGTGTCGGTGCGGTTTGCAATCAATCCGGCAATGGCTTTGCTGATACGCGGATACGTACCACAGCGACAAACATTACTGATGCTGTTCGCGACGGCTTGCTCGTCGGGGTTGGGGTTGGACTCAAGCAGTGCGCTCACGGCCATGATCATGCCGGACTGGCAATAACCACACTGGGGAATCTGGTGTTGAATCCAGGCTTGCTGCACTGGCGTCAGGCCGCCGGCAGAGAGCCCTTCGATGGTG
This sequence comes from Pseudohongiella sp., assembly GCA_030652635.1. Lineage (GTDB taxonomy): Bacteria > Pseudomonadota > Gammaproteobacteria > Pseudomonadales > Pseudohongiellaceae > Pseudohongiella. The sequence goes on from JAUSPW010000201.1 coordinate 1,728, forward strand.
GTAATCTGAGTGTTCTGCACGGCACTGACCGGCGTTACACAGCTGCGTACGGCCTGTCCGTTAACATGAACTGTACAGGCGCCGCAGGCGGCGATTCCGCACCCAAACTTGGTGCCGGTCAACCCCAGCTCATTGCGAAGTGCCCACAATAAGGGCATATCCGGTTCAATATCGAGTTGCCTCGTTTCTCCGTTAATTTGAAGTTCGATCATGGTGTGCCTCTTGTTGGCAATGTATTTTGGGGATCTGTCAGCGGTCTGCAGGAAATCTGGATGTGTGCTGATGCCTTTGTAGCACACCATTAATTCCAGACAAAGATGCTTTGCTCAAAACTGATAGGCCATTGGTCACTATTTTAAGGGGAATCGCCGAAAATGCGTTGACCCTTTGTTATTTCAATATCACAGTAGGCGCTGCATTTTAAGCGAGTGGTTTTCCAGGAATTTAACAATGCAGTGTTAGACGAAACAGCGTTTGCCAATAGTCAGGTGCTTCCGCGAGATATCGGGTAACAATTTTAAAGTTCTGAATAACATTTGAGCAAATAACAATTCTTTTAAGGGGAATTCGTAATGAAGACAAGAATAGCATCTTTGCTGATGGGTTTTGCGGTGGCGTTGCTGCTGACAGCATGTGCCGGCACCTCAGCACCGCACCCATTGGTGGGTGCATGGGCGATTACTATTGATACACCGGTTGGCGCGATGAACGGTAACTTGAACATCAACCCAGACATGACTGGCGAAATGAGTTCAACAGATCTGGGTTCAGCAGCACTGAACGGCATCACAGTTGATGGTGAAGCTGTTCAGTTCAGCACAACCGTCAATGCGCAAGGTCAGTCAATCACTTTGGCATTTAACGGTACCGTGTCAGGTGACCAGCTCGCCGGCCAGTTCAATACAGATTTTGGACCAATTGCTGTAACAGGTACTCGTCAGTAATCACTGACGGATATCAGGCAAAAAATTGAGAGAGGGCGGTTAACCGCCCTCGATCGATGGGATAAAAACGACTTCGCTGAGCTCGTCCAAGGGTTCTGTCAATGCGTCCTCGCTATAAATGTCGCCGTCAATGGCAACAGATGCTGTTGTCAAAGCCGAGCCGCAGCCCGGGTACAATTTCTCAAGCGCCTTGATCAGTGTAATCACCGAATTGGCCTCGACCTCCATCCACTTGCCGGACGGAAGGTTTTTTCCGCTAACAGATACTGCATCACGCAGAAGGCTGTTGATTGTCAGTTTTGCCATGATTCTCCGAAATGACCTTTTGTGACAGGCTGCCACGTCTTCGCGGCGAAGTATCGCATATTTCTTCCACTGTGTTACTGTCCCTGATAATCTTTGGCGTCTTTGCCAAATGCCCTTCCGGGAGAATAATAATGCAACTCAAGCACTTGAGCGTCATACACGGCGCAGGTCGCCAATCATTTGTCAGAAATAGTTTGATGGGTATGGCAGCCGGTCTGCTGTGTGCTGTTGTGATCACAGGCAGCAGGCCCGTATCCGCACAGAGCGATCAGCCACAATTGCCCGCTCAAATGGCGTGGACGGCATACAATCTGGGAACAACTGGTTACAACCAATCGGTTGCCATCGGGGCCATGTTGCGTGAAAAGTACAATGTCACACTCAGGGTGATTCCCGGGCAGAACGATGTTTCCCGTTTGTTACCGCTTAAAACCGGGCGTGTGCAATTTTCAGCCAATGGTGTTGCGACGTACTTTGCACAGGAAGGGGTGTACCAGTTTGCAGATCCGGAGTGGGGACCGCAGCCACTTCGCATGGTCATGAGTTCCAGTGGCCTGAGCAATCAGGCAGTCGCGGTTGCCGCTGATATTGGAGTGTCCACCTTTGCAGAATTACGGGGTCGCCGTGTGCCGTTTGTGCGTGCCGCGCCGGCGCTGAATATTTCTATGGAAGCCTACCTTGCTTGTGGCGGTTTGACCTGGAATGACGTGGTGCGGGTCGACTTTCCAGGCTATGACGCCGCCTGGGAAGGCATCATCAATGGTGATGTTGATGTGGCGTTTGGCACCACCGTCTCCGGACCAACGCGGCGATTAGAAGCTTCGCCACGGGGCATCGCTTGGTTGCCAGCCCCTCATGATGATGACGCCTGCTGGGAGCGGTTGTTGAACGTTGCTCCGTACTTCACAAAGTACAACGCAACCCGTGGCCCGGGCATCAGTGATGAAAATCCCCAAGAGGCCGGCACCTATCCTTACCCCATTCTGATTACACAGGCTGAGCAGGACGAAGACACTGTTTATTGGCTGACCCGGGTAATGAGCGAAAATTACGACACCTACAAGGATGCTGATCCGGGCGCCATCGGCTGGGCACTTGAGTTCCAGGTGTTTGACTGGGTAGTGCCCTACCATGAAGGGGCTGTGCGTTACTGGAAAGAAATTGGGGTTTGGACCGATGAGTATGAAGCTCACAATGCAGATCTGATTCGCCGACAGGAGGTGTTGGCCAGTGCATGGACCGAGGTCACGGGACGGCGGATTCGTGATCAGCAGGAATTTTTGACAGCCTGGCATCAACTGCGTGCGGAGCGCCTGCGTGCCGCCGGATTTGCCCCGATATGGGAAACGACTGAGCCGTGAGCACAACACTCGATAATAAAAATAATAACGGTTTAACCGCGTTCAGATCGTCAACCGAAATGCCGGTGCTGCTGCGCTGGCTGGTAGCGATCGCAGCAATACTCAGTGTGTTTTTGGCAATGGACTCCTTGCGCTTGTTCTCCGAACGGCCACTGATGGAGTTTGTGATCACTGTCCAGAATCACTATTACTATGCCTTGTTGGCACTACTGCTGCCGTTCAGTTTTCTGATTTATCCGCCCGTTAAAAATGCTACCCGCTACTGGTACGACATTATTCTGAGTGTGGCGACGTTTGGTATCTGCGGATTCTTTTTTATAAACTCGGAAACCATGCTGGATTATGGCTGGGAGTTTTCCGCACCCGACACCGCAGTGTTCATGAGTTACATGTTGTGGGCCCTAGCCTTGGAAGCTGTTCGACGTTGCGGTGGGGCAACACTGTTCTGGCTGGTTCTGGTGTTTTCGATTTATCCGATTTTTGCTGACAAGATGCCCGGTCCAATCTCAGGTATGGCTTCATCTGCTGCCGAAACTGCGTCATACCATGTGATGAGTATCGAAAGTATTCTCGGTTTGCCCTTTCGTGCGTTTGCGCAATTAGTGATTGGATTTCTGATTTTTGGTGTGGCCTTGCAGCACACGGGTGGCGGGCGCTTTTTTATCAATCTGGCATTTGCCGGGTTTGGTCACGTGCGCGGCGGTTCTGCCAAAGTAGCGATCGTATCCAGTGGTTTGATGGGATCTATGAGCGGCAGTGTGATTACCAACGTGCTGTCCACTGGCCCGCTGACTATTCCTGCCATGCGTAAAAATGGTTTTTCGCGCGAATATGCAGCCGGTGTGGAAGCCTGTGCGTCTACCGGTGGTGTGCTGTTGCCGCCCATCATGGGATCCACTGCGTTTGTGATGGCAACCTTCCTGAATGTTCCCTACACCACGGTTGCAATCGCGGCGACCATTCCTGCTTTGCTGTACTTTTTTGGCTTGTTTATGCAGATCGATGCCTATGCTGCACGCCAGGGTTTACAAGGCACGCCGCGTGAGGAATTGCCCAGACTCAGTGATACGGTAAAAGAAGGCTGGTTCTATATGGCCTCGTTTGCAGTGCTGATTTTTTTGTTGGTGTTTATGCAGCGTGAAGCGGTAGCGCCATTTTATGCCACCGGTATGTTGCTGGTGTTGAACCAGTTATCCCCTAAGAATCGCTGGGATCTCGATAAAACCGGTGCATTCCTGGTGGCCTGCGGCAAGTTGCTGGTGGAGTTATTGGCCATCATGGCTGGCGTCGGCTTGATTGTGGGCGCTCTGTCTGTCACTGGATTGTCGGGCACGCTGGTTAACGACCTGCTGTTTATCGCGGGTGATTCCATATTGATGTTGTTGCTGATGGGGGCATTTACCAGCTTTATTTTGGGTATTGGTATGACAGTGACCGCCGCCTATATTTTTCTGGCGATTGTACTGGCACCCGCACTTGTGCAGGGTGGTCTCGACCCCATGAGTGTGCACCTGTTCATTTTGTACTGGGGTATGCTGTCATTTATCACGCCACCGGTCGCGCTGGGCGCCTTTGCTGCAGCCAGTATCGCAGGTGCTTCTGCCTTAAAAACCGGCTTTAAAGCCATGCAGCTTGGTAGTGTGATTTATTTTATTCCTTTCTTTTTTGTGCTTGAGCCGGCACTGATCATGCAGGGGTCGGTGTCGGATATAGTGCTCACAACAATTGTAGTGGCGCTGGGAATTACCCTGATTGCCGGCGGTTTACAAGGCTACATGCCGGTGCTGGGTTTGCTGGACAAACCTGGGTTGTGGTCCGGTGTTGGACGGGTTCTGATTGTTTTTGGTGGCATCCTCGTGGCCTTGCCCGGGTTGGAATCCATGGGCATACCGATTGGCGATGTTCCTTTGTTTGTATCAGGTCTGAGCCTGAGCGTGATTGGCATCCTTGCCAGTCGACGTTCACGCGCTTCATTGGACGTTTCAGGGGCGGTATAAGTTAACGGGTGACGGACCAAAAGATAGCCAGGTGTCATTGCTGGCTTGCGCCTGCCCTGGTTGCGACCAATCACAAACGCCTTGCGGGAAGATTGCCTCAAGGCGTTGTTTTTCGTCTGCAGTAAATTCAACCCGGTAATCATCATAGTCGATGGGTTTCAGTGAACATTTCATGATGTCGTTGCTGAGTGGGGCACCTGCCACCAGACGCAAGCCAGCATGCGGAGGATACAGTTGATTGCAACGCCCTTGATCTGCCTCGGCTTGTGTACCGTCGAGGATGCGTGTCAGATCAAAAACAGCCGGTTCAACAATGCGCTCGCCTTCAGGTGTGAAGCAGTCATCCGCCAGTTCAGCAGGCCGCGCTGCCGCAATACGATCAAGTAGTGGTCGGTTACTGGAGTCCGCTTTGATATAGTCCAGCCAGCGATTCATCAGCATCAGATTTTCATCCGCCAGTGACAGGGAACTTTGATGACGACGGATCACGTAATTGTCCGCATGGCCGTTGTCCCGTTCCAGCCTTGCCCGCGTCACAAAAGAATAAACGCTGGCGTGAAAGTTACCTTCGTGATCAAGATAGGGGCGGTCATCAATGATGGGCACGCGGGATAATCCAGCACTGCCATTGCTAATACGACCGGTTTCATAAGCGATACGGATGGCGTCACTGTCGCCTTGTGTACGTTCGGTTGTCGGCTGGTAATCGATATCCCAGCCTCCGAATTTCTCGTTGATATCCAGAAACAGCGCTTTGTCTATCAAGCCTTGGTTGAGTGCCATCAAGCCGTACTGGACACCCACGTTGTCATGAGGGCTGACTGCAAACGCGCGATCTTTGTTGATGTCCGGGAACACCTTTTCACCAAAGACATTGCGCATACCATCGTAAATGGAGCATCGTGCGCCACCGGGATTGGTTTGTGGATGGTAATGCAGCATGGCCGGAATTTCTGCGGAACAATCAAAAGGCGAAATGCGATCCGGACGTAAGCCCAGAGACTGGTCACACAGATACCAGTTCGGCCAGCCGCCGATAAGAGTGCGGGTGGCTTCATCCAGACCGTTGGCCGGGTCGTTTGCATAACGGCGCCAGGGACCGCTGCATTCCTGTGAGTCAGTAAAATAGGTGACTGCATCTGGGAAAGTCATGCTGATTAGCAAGCCATCCAGAATGCCGGGGTAAGCACCCGCAATCAGCAGTTGCTGCATGGCACCGCCAGATCCTCCGGTGCCAATGGTATGCACGGGTGGGCCATAGTGTTCGGTAAAGTGTTCTTTCACCATCATGGTGGTTTCAGCGGACAACACGTCATTACAGCCACCCTGCGCATTCACATTCAGGGTGGATGAGGCGACGGCATAACCGGCCGCCAATGTGGACTCGCGCAATACGCCGCCGGTGGACGTGCCCTGGAAATATCCCGCCTCGCAGCCACCGCCGTAACTGTACACCAAGCGTCCGTTCCACCCGACTGAACGACCGGATTGTGATTGTGGGTCGTACAGCGAAGCGATTTGATAGATCGCCCGGTTGATGGTGCCCGTCTCCAGTTTGACAATAAAAGGCACTTGCTGGCCCATGGCAGTACTGATTAGAGCGACATTGTCAGGCAACTGCCTGGGGTCATTCAGCGCGACAAAACCTTCACTGTCTTGAGCGCGATATACGTAGTCAAAGCGCGTGGGCAGATCACAATCCTCAGATTGATTGCTGGCATCTAGGTACTCGCCATTACCAATTGCAAAGCGACGGGGGTTGCCTTCCCGGTCTGGGGAGAGGTCTTGCAGGCAAACATACGGTGTCTGCTGCGCACCTGAGATCACGGGGCCAGTCTTGGGGTAATTCACCAACGTTATGCTGGCCTGTGAACCATTCAGTGACGCGGTCAGGGTATTTTCGCCCTCGGTCAGGCCGGTGACCAGCGTTTTTACAATCCTGACACCATCCTGTTCAACGCTGTGTGAGCGGTTGAAAAGATCCGTACCGGCAGCAGAGCCGTTGAGCATGAGTTCAGGTGTACGAAAGTCGTTTGGGCGGTAACGCACTTCGATCAGAGCGTCCCCGCCGGTGACCAGATGGGGGGCGCTGGAGATGACTGACAGGCTGAGTTCCACGGGTGTGTTATCACCGGTGTCCTGACAGGCTGCCAGGGCAAGGCTGAGCAGGATCAAGGGTGTTGTTTTTATTGTCATGGCGGGCTCCCGGTTTTTTCTGCAAGACTTCAGTTGTGATTGGGTTGAAATCCGGATCAGCTTACACCAAACTGCAATGCCGGCACATCAGACACTGGTTCACCATGTTGAGCGCACCCACTACACAATCCTGGCTTGAAAACGCACTGATCACGACATCGCAGATCAGGGTGTTACTGCTGATACTTCTTGTGCATGTCTTGATGCCTATGTCGGTTAGCGCGCAACCCTTGCTTGCTCAGCCGGCCATCCCGCAATCGGGCTTCCCCGGTATTGACCCCATTGAACCTGACATTGCCGGTGAATTCGCCTTTGCGCGCGTACAATATGATTCGTACTACCAGGGCGGTTTTGGTTATGGCCCCTGGTCAGTTGACTTTCCGGATGCTGATCGTAATTTCCTGCGCGGTGTGGCGCGCCTGAGCAATGTCAGAGTGATGCCTGAGCCGATCGTGCTGCGTCTGGATAATGATGAGATTTTTGAGTATCCGTTTTTGTACATGCTGGAAGTCGGGCGCAACGGCGGGCCTTATTTTTCTCCATCAGAGTTGGGCAATCTGCGGGAATATCTGCTGCGCGGTGGTTTTCTGCTGATTGATGACTTTTGGGGAACACGCGAATGGCAGGCATTCGAAAGCTCATTCTCCGCAGTATTTCCGGAGCGCGAAATCGTCAGATTGCAGGCTGACCATGAGATTTTCCGGGTGTATTACGATATTGATGGGCCGCAGATGATTCCGGCTTTGGGCAATGAAAATGCCCAGCCGGAGCGTGATGTGGGCGAGGCATCGTTACACGCCATCCTGGACGATGATGGCCGGATTATGGTGTTGATCAATTGGAATACAGATATGGGCGACGGCTGGGAACACACCTACCATCCGCGTTATCCAACCCGCTATGCAAATCTTGCCTACCAGATGGGCTTAAATTATCTGATTTATTCCATGACACACTGATCGGGTCAAAGCTGAAGAGTCTGCGCCTGGTTCACTGCTCGAGGTCAGCGCAATAGTCGTCGCCGCGAATCGCTGGTGTAAACCAGATAAAATCGTAGACCAGATCACCCGCCGCGTCAGAGAGATAATCTGAGACCTGCTGGGCGGCGGGATCCACTTCGAGAAAGGCCAGTGCCAGCGGCCGATCAAACTCTTCAGGCAGATAATTGGGCACACTCAAATCGTGCCGGATATGAAAATTGCCAGCCAGCAGTATGCGCCGCGAAAAGTCGCCGGGTGTGGTCAGCGCGTTTGCCATGTGCTGATCACGTGCCTGTTGCACTCGCACCATCGGTGGAATCTGCGCTGCAGGCAGCATGCCGCAATGACTGACATCGATTTCCTCTGTCAGGCGCTGCAATTGAGTGATGTTCAGAAGCGCAGGCGTTGCGATGGCCTCGCTCGTGTCTGCCCGGTACACCTGCATCATGGTGTCGCTGCTGATGTTGCCAGCCACAATTCTGGACCCGGTTGTTAATCCGGCACGCAAGGCCGGTTCATAAAATTCCCAAGTCCAGCCATCATCCCAAGTCAGCATCGACTGCCAAGTCTCACTGCCGGGTAAGGGTTGTGACGCTGACAATGCGTTGATGGCTGTCTGTTGGGATTCTGCAAACATTTCCATCGCCAGCAACGCCGGTTGCCCGGTATCAAGCAAACGTTCCAGCAAACTCAGTCGCAGCCTGTGATGATCAGGATTGTCATGTTTTTCGCCCAACAACAGCGTGTGTGAGCTGGCCAGTTTTTCCAGCAAGGCA
>JAUSPW010000209.1 GCA_030652635.1 Pseudohongiella sp.
AGGTCGCGCTGCCAGCGCGAAATGGGCAATTTTTCGGCCAGGTGCTGCATCACCGCGTTGGCGATACCCAGATTTCCTTCAGAATTTTCAAAGTCGATGGGATTGACTTTATGAGGCATGGTCGATGACCCCACCTCACCGGCAATGGCACGCTGCTTGAAATAACCGAGGGAAATGTATCCCCAGATATCACGGTCCAGATCAATCAAAATCGTATTAAAGCGGCAACAGGCAGCAAACATTTCCGCAATAAAATCATGAGGTTCTATCTGAGTAGTGTAGGGGTTCCACTGCAGCCCCAATGTCTCCACAAATTGTTGGGCGTTGGATTGCCAATCAACATCGGGGTACGCACTCAAATGCGCGTTGTAATTGCCGACCGCGCCGTTGATTTTGCCTAGCACCGGACTCTGTACAAATTGTTTTAATTGCCGCTCCAGTCGATACACGACGTTGGCTATTTCCTTACCAACCGTAGTGGGCGATGCAGTCTGACCGTGAGTACGCGCCAGCATGGGCTGCGCCGCAGTATCGTGCGCCAACTGCCGCAACTGCTCAATCAAGGATTGCATCACGGGCACCATCACCAGATCCCGGCCATCTCGCAGCATCAATGCGTAGGACAGGTTATTGATATCTTCGGAGGTACAGGCAAAATGGACAAACTCGAGCTGGGTTTTTAAATCAGCCTCGTCAGCGATTTTTTCTTTTATAAAATACTCGACAGCCTTGACGTCATGATTGGTTGTGCGCTCAATTTCTTTAACACGTTCAGCATCCGCCAAGGAGAAATCACTGATCAGTTGTTCAAGTCGGGCCTGCGCCGCGTCGCTCATCGCCGGGGCTTCAGGAATACCCGGATGTGCCGCGAGTTGCTGCAGCCAGCGCACTTCCACCAGCACACGATATCGAATCAGCGCATATTCACTGAAATAATCACTTAATGCTTCTGTGCGGGCTCGGTATCTGCCGTCTACCGGCGAAATGGCTGTCAAGGTAGAGATGCTCATGAAACTGGATTTCCCTCTTAAGATGTCTGAAAGCGAATGATTAATGTGAGCTGACGCTGATCAATTTGCGTCGAATGTCACTCAAGGTATCGCGGATGCGTTTTTTGTAGACAAATAAATGCCATCGTCGACCACCCAGTTGGTGCCAAAGTACTGCCGAGCGTATACCCGCTAACAGCAATGCCCTAATCTGCTCTGCCACTTCCTGGTTACGAAGATTTTCAGGTTTGCCCGCCACATGAATTCTGAAACTCAAACGACTGATGGTGTCCTGATAAAGTCGCGCCAGTCGACTGCAATCGGCCTTAAGCAATAGTTCCGGATCACCCAGACCACTGGTGTACTCGGGTCCAAAATCACGAAGACGGGCAGCGATTTCAGACATCATTGCCGGCGTCCGATTGAGATGTTGTTGCAACACCAGCATCCCCAGCAAGTAACGAACTACTTCAGCGTGTTCTCGCAAGCCCTTGCTATCAAAACTATTCTGCAGCACCTGCATACCTTCACTAAAGTCTGAAGGCCGCGGGTAAAGACTCGCAACAGAGTCTGCATCCAGCTGATAGACTGGCGTCAGGCAGGCATGCATACGCTCGCTGGATGCACGACCTTTACTCGCCAGTTCATGAACCAACACGGCACATTGCGTGACAACTGCCAGTGCAATATTGCGATATTCCCAATCTGAAAATTCAACGGACATAATGCTCAATGACTCCTCCTCCCAGGCAAACATCTCCCTGATAAAACACAATCGCCTGTCCCGGCGTTACCGCGCGTTGTGCGACATTAAATTGCACAGCGACCTGATCAGGACGCTCAGGCGTAACCAGACTTACTTCACAGGCTTGATCCTGCTGTCGATAACGAATTTTTGCAGTACATGCCATAGGTAAGGTCGGTGCCTGATCATTTATCCACGCCACCTGACTGGCAATCAATCCATGTGAGAACAGGGCAGGGTGGTCATTACCTTGTGCCACGACCAAGACATTTTTTACCAGATCTTTGCCGACTACATACCAGGGATCTTCAGAATGATTGCGTAAACCGCCAATCCCCAGTCCTTGTCGTTGGCCATACGTGTGGTACATCAGCCCTTGATGGCGGCCTAGATGTTCGCCATCAACCGATTCAATGTCGCCAGGCTGGGCAGGCAGATACTGTTGCAGGAAATCCTTGAATTTGCGCTCCCCGATAAAACAGATACCGGTGCTGTCCTTTTTGCTTGAAGTCGCCAATCCAGCAGCACTGGCAAGAGCACGCACGGCCGTTTTTTCAAGATCCCCCACCGGAAACAGGCTTTTTTGCAAACAGGCTTCGTTTACCGCACATAGAAAATAACTCTGATCCTTGTTGGGATCGAGGCCTTTTAGCAGGTAGGTGTGGCCCTCGCGTTGCTCGCGTCTGACATAGTGACCCGTGGCAATATAATCGGCACCCAGCGTCAGCGCATATTCCAGAAACGCCTTGAATTTA
>JAUSPW010000077.1 GCA_030652635.1 Pseudohongiella sp.
GCAATTTGCCAGAACGCTAAGGGCGAAGTCGAACTAATCCATGGTTTGTTTGCCGTGGGTGAAGCTGCTTGTGTCTCTGTGCATGGTGCCAATCGACTGGGTGGCAACTCGCTTTTGGATCTGGTGGTCTTTGGTCGTGCAGCTGGTAAACATATCGAAAGCATGCTGACCCAGGGCATCGAGCATCGCAAAGCGTCAGAGTCCGATATTGAACAGGCTCAAGTGCGCTTGAACCGGTTGAACAACACAACTGGTGGCGAAAAAGTTGCTGATCTGCGCGCTGAACTGCAGACCATTATGCAAAATCATTTTGGTGTATTCCGAACCGGCGACTTCATGCGTGACGGTATCAAAAAACTCGAAGCGCTGCGCCCACGCATTGCCAATGTTCACCTGACAGATAAGAGCAATGCCTTTAATACGGCTCGTATTGAAGCACTGGAACTCGAGAATCTGTTCGAAGTGGCAGAAGCGACAGCATTGGCTGCTGAGGTAAGAACAGAAAGCCGTGGAGCACACGCTCGCGAAGACTTCCAGGAACGTGATGACGAGAATTGGTTGTGCCATTCCTTGTATCACCCGAAGGGCAGAAATGTCACCAAGCGAGCTGTGAATTTCTCTCCCAAAACGGTAGAGAAGTTTGAACCCAAGGTCAGGACCTATTAATTCTTCTATTGCCTGATGTCAGGCAATAGTGATTTTGAGCAAAGGTGAATCAACGTGTTAGTGAGTGTTTATCGCTATAACCCGGAAACAGATGCCAAGCCATCCATGCGGGATTACCAGATCGATCTCCCGGAAGGGCGAGATTTGATGGTGCTGGATGTGCTCGAATTGATTAAAAGACAAGATCCATCCGTTGCCTATCGCCGTTCGTGTCGCGAAGGTGTGTGCGGCTCTGATGGAATGAATATTAATGGTACCAACGGTCTGGCGTGTATCACGCCGGTGTCGTCTGTTGCCAAAAACGGAAAACTGGTGCTGCGTCCGTTGCCGGGGCTGCCGGTGATCCGCGATCTGGTTGTAGACATGAGTATCTTCTACAAACAGTTCGAAAAAGTTAAGCCGTTCCTGGTGAACAACACACCAGCCCCGGCAATTGAAAGGCTTCAGTCCCCTGAAGACCGGGCAAAACTTGATGGTCTGTATGAGTGCATATTGTGCGCG
>JAUSPW010000227.1 GCA_030652635.1 Pseudohongiella sp.
CGCCAGCAAGCACCTGGTTGGAATCGACGCCGCGTGTTTTTAACTCCCGGTCTTCGACTTTCCAGGTAATGATACATTCGGTCAAAGCGCTGGTATTTCCGCCACGCGGGATATGTACCTCGTAATCCAACAAGGCCGGCATGGTGAAGTTCAGTTTGTCCAGAATCTGACTCATGGCTGCAATAAAGGCTGCAAAACCGCCGTTGCCTGATCCGGTAGCATTGTGGATGGTGTCGTTCACGCTGACCCTGATGCTTGCGGTGCTGTCGACATCCATGCCGCTGCTGATGTAGCAATTCAGCAACTCGATGTAGCGATACTCCCGATTCTCAAGCACGTCGGCGATGATAAACGGCAGATCGTCAGAGGTGATAATGGCTTTAGAGTCGCCCAGTTTGACAATTTCCTGCAGTACTTTGCGCTGGTCATCGTCAGATAACTCAAGCCCGAGTTCTTCCAAGTTGTTGGCCAAGGATGCTTTGCCGCTCATTTTGCCCAGCGCATAGATGCGTTTGCGCGCAAAACGCTCTGGTCTCAGTGCTGTGATGTAGAGCCCGCCTTTGGAGTCACCATCAGCATGAATGCCTGCAGTTTGGGTAAAAACATCGGCGCCAACAATCGGGGTATTGGCAGCAATCCATTTGCCAGAAAAGTTTTCCACCATCCGGCTGAGCATGGCGATACGGCTCTCATCGATGGACAGTTGTATGTCCATCTTGTCTTTCAAGACCACCGCCACTTCTGCTAACGAAGCGTTGCCGGCGCGTTCGCCCAGGCAATTGATCGTGCAATGGATGGTACTGATGCCGGCTTTGACGGCTGCCATGACATTGGCCGTGGCCAGTCCGTAATCGTTGTGTGGATGGAAATCAAAATTCAGATCCGGAAAGCGCCGGCTCATCTCCGTAAGCGCGCTGAACACTTCATCAGGTGTCATGACCCCCAACGTATCCGGCAGCATAAAGTGACGGATACCGATGTCTCTGACACCGTCCACCAGACCAAAAACGTAGTCTGGACTGTCTTTGTAACCGTTGGACCAATCCTCCAGATACATGTTCACCAGCAGATTGTTCTCTTGCGCATAAGC
>JAUSPW010000078.1 GCA_030652635.1 Pseudohongiella sp.
CGCGGCAACATCACAGACTTTGGTGCCTTACGAAATCGCGCGGTCACCGATCTGTTTGAACCGGGCTCTACGCTCAAGACTTTTACGGCGATCGCAGGCGTTGAGTCCGGGTTATATAACCGCTCTACACTGATCGACACCCGGCCCGGGCGCATGCGTGTTGGGCGCGACTATGTTGTTGATCGTGGTTATAACTACGGTGAAATCTCCCTGGAAGAGATGCTGGTGAAGTCCAGCAATATTGCGTCTGCCAAAATAGCACTGGCAATTGGTCATGAGCGCCTGCGCGATGTGTTGTTACGAGTTGGTTTTGGTGAGAGCTCTGCCAGTGGTTTTCCCGGCGAGCGCGGTGGTGTAATGCCCAATCATCGCGTATGGCACGATATTGAAACCGCTACCCTGTCGTTTGGTTACGGCATGTCTACGTCTACGCTGCAATTGGCGCAAGCCTACAGCGTGATAGCCAACGACGGCATTCGCATGCCCATTACTATGCTTAAGAATGGCAATGATATGCCGGGGGCAATCACCCCGGAACGTGTCATCGAGCAGAATGTGGTTTCTGAAGTGCAGCAGATGCTTGAGGCGGTTGTCGACCATGCACTCGGTGGTTTTGATGGCGCCAGTGTACCTTTTTACAGTGTGGCTGGAAAAACAGGTACAGCACGCGTTGTTGGTGAAAATGGGTATCAAGCAAATCTCCACAACTCCATGTTTGCGGGCTACATCCCCGCACACGACCCACGCATCGTTGTGATTATTGTCATTAACGAGCCGCAAGGTGCTCAACATTACGGTAGCCAGGTGGCCGCGCCGGTTTTTGCAAGAATTGCAAGTGGCGCTATGCGCATTCTTGATGTCACGCCTGATCGGGTTGATTCTTCGAACATCTTAAGTCTGACCGCGAGATAAGCTGATGAATACTGCCGCACAGACAACATGCTCGATCACCTTGGGAACATTGATTCCCTGGGTTGCTGATAGCGGGCCAGAGGCCAGCTATCTCTCGGTATGTGTGACTGGTTTGCAGTTAGACAGTCGCAAGGTAAAGGCGGGTGAGCTGTTTTGCGCCTTGTTCGGCAAAAATCATGACGCGCGCGACTATATTGATCTGGCTGTACAAAATGGCGCCGCGGCAGTGTTGGCTGATGAAGGCGATAGTTGGCAGGGGATCAGCTGGTCTGGTGGTGTACCGATTATTGCTGTGTCTGGCTTGCGCGCAAAACTTGGCGATATTGCAGCCAGATTCTATCAGCACCCAAGCCAGCATATGTCAGTCATTGGCGTTACCGGGACCAATGGAAAAACCAGCTGTACTCAGTTCATTGCCCAGATGCTTGTAAAGCTGAACCAGACCTGCGGGGTAGTTGGTACATTGGGTTACGGTGTCTACCCCGAGCTAAAGGATACCGGATTCACAACACCAGACGCCTTGGCGTTGCAAGGTGCGTTGGCTGATTTACAAGGTAAACATGCCAAATTTGTTGCCATGGAAGCGTCCTCTCAGGGCTTGCACCAACATCGTTTGAATGGCGTAGATTTTCATACGGCCATTTTTACCAACCTGACACGCGATCATCTTGATTATCACGGCACCATGGCAGCTTATGCCGAGTCCAAACGTCGGCTGTTTGAAAGTGCAACCTTGAAGATTGGCATCGTTAATATGGACGACAGCCATGCCGCAGTGATGTTAAACGCATTGCCTCGTTGTGCCCGAAGTTTCACGTTCAGTATTCACAACCGTCTAGCCAATGTGCATGTGAGCCAGTTGAGTTTTCGCGCAGATGGTTTTGATGCGGTCCTGACCACCCCGTGGGGGGAAGGTGTGATTACAAGTCAATTGTTAGGTGCGTTCAATTTAAGCAATTTACTGGCGGCAGTATGCGCTGTCATGACTTTGCCAGGTGAGTTTCAACTGGACGCAGTTCTAAAGGCAGCCTCTCAGTTGCATGCCGTTGATGGTCGTATGGCTGTTGTAGGTTCTGAGTGCGGCGTCACGGCAGTGGTTGACTATGCCCACACACCTGACGGTCTGAAAAGTGCGCTTGAGGCTGTCCGTCAACACACCACTGGCAAAGTCTGGTGTGTATTTGGTTGCGGTGGTAATCGAGATCAGGGCAAGCGGCCGCTGATGGCTGAAGTGGCAGAATCGCTTGCAGACAAGGTAGTTGTCACAGACGACAATCCGAGGCTTGAAAATGCGGATGATATCGTCAGGCAAATCATGTTTGGTTTTAGCAAGCGTGACCGGGTGATTGTCGAACGTGATCGTGAAGTTGCGATACGGATTGCAATTGCAGGCGCTGACATTGGGGATGTGGTGCTGGTTGCAGGTAAAGGCCACGAGAATTATCAGGATATTGGCGGGCACCGCTTGATGTTCAGCGATGTTGCCCAGGTTCGACTGGCGTTGCGACAACGTAGTTCTGAGACCCAATCTGAACATGTCAAAGAGGTGCAGCCATGATCGGCCGTATCGCTCTGAGCAAACTGTTTGCCTATATGCCAGCCAAACTGATTGGCACTGATGTTGAATTTGACAACGTGAACACGGATACCAGAACAACAATCTCTGGTGACCTTTTTGTTGCCCTCGTAGGCGACCATTTTGATGGCAATAAATTTGTAGAGGTCGCGGCGCATCAACAGGCTGCTGCAGCGATAGTCAGCGAAGCTCAGTCTGTCCAGATTCCGCAGCTGGTGGTGCGCGATACCGTACAGGCATTGGGTTGGCTTGCCAATATCAACCGAGCCCGCAGCACTGCCAGTGTTGTTGCCATTACCGGCAGTCAAGGCAAAACAACTGTGAAGGAATTGACCGGCGCAATTCTTGCCAGAAAATTTTGTACGCTTGTGACGCGTGGCAATCTGAATAACAGTATCGGCGCTCCAAAAATGCTTCTTGAGATCAATGCGACACATGAGCGGGTAGTGATCGAACTGGGTGCCAACGCGCGCGGGGAAATTGCCTGGGGCACGCGTATCACAGATCCGCACATCGTGCTGCTGAACAACGCTGCAGAGACTCATGTTGAAGGCTTTGGTGGTTTGCAAGGTGTGGTCAGTGGCAAGGGTGAAATCATTGACTCCGCGCCCTCGACGCACACAGTAATTTTGAACGCGGATGATCCACACTTTTCAGTCTGGCAACAACGGGCTGGCAATCGCCGATGTTTGAGTTTCTCAGGCAGCGGCAAAGCCAATGCAGACTATCGCGCACAGATTCTTGAGTCCAACAGCGATAGCAGCCGCTTCATATTACAAACACCGCTTGGATCTGTTGAGTGTGAGCTACCGCTACCAGGCCTACATAATGTGTGTAATGCGACGGCTGCCGCCGCTCTGGCAATGGAGGCAGGTGCCTCACTTCAGGATACGCAGGCGGCATTGGCATCCGCTCATGCAGTCGATGGAAGATTGAACAGGATGGCCGGCATAAACGGTTCGCGCCTGATTGATGACTCATACAATGCCAGTCCATCCTCCTTTAAAGCAGCGATCGCGGTGCTTCAGCAAACTGCTCGCTCGGCAGGATTGGACAGCGTGCTGATTGCAGGTGACATGGCTGAGTTAGGTGAGTTGACCGAAGCGGCACATCATGCACTTGGAGAATTTGCCAAGTCCCAGGGTGTTAACAATTTATGGGTTGTCGGCAAAGCAAGCGCCGCAACAGCCGCTGCGTTTGGCGACGGCGCCGTGCATTTCGAGAATAAAAAC
>JAUSPW010000241.1 GCA_030652635.1 Pseudohongiella sp.
TTGATGATGCGGTTACCGCGCCACTGCATGGTTTTAGCAGCGCGGAGGACTACTACCAACGCTGCAGCAGTCGGCAGTTTTTGCCCGCAGTGCAGGTGCCGGTATTGCTCGTGCATGGCCGCAACGACCCCATCATTCCGGAAGAAGCCTTGCCGCTGGCAAATGAGAGCGGTGCCAGCATTTATGTCGAGGTGCTCAACGAAGGTGGACATGTGGGGTTTGTCGCGCGCGGTCAGCGACATTGGCTTGAGCGTCGTATCGTGCACTTCATCCGGCACCACATCGAACACAGCATTTAGCTGACAGGCATGAACCGGTGGTGTAGTGTAAACAATAAATAACATCAGCGACGAACGCAGACTTATGAAAACAGCGGTTTACCCGGGCACGTTCAACCCCATCACCAATGGCCATACCGATCTGGTGCAGCGCGCATCCAAGTTATTTGATCACGTCATTGTTGCCATCGGCGTCAACAAACAGAAAGCCAATACGCCTGCCACAGAGAAGCGTGTTGAGTTAGCCAGAAAGGTGTTGGCGCACCTCGATAACGTAGAGGTCTGCTCGTTTGACACGCTGCTGATCGATTTTGTGCGGCAACGAGGTGCCGATGTGATCTTGCGCGGGCTCAGAACGGTGGCTGACTTCGAATATGAATTCCAGTTGGTTGGCATGAATCGAGCCCTGGATCCAGGCATCGAGACCATTTTTCTGGCGCCTGACGAACATCTTTCTTATATATCTTCAACACTGGTGCGTGAAATTGCTTCCTATGGCGGCGATATTTCGCGATTTGTGCACCCTCTGGTTGCAGAAGCCATACGCGAGCAGTTGGCCGCTCAGACCTGACAGAGTGGGCAGTACACAGAGCTGCGCTGGGTCTGACGGATTTCGACCAGCAGGGTTCCGCATTGTTTACAAGGCTGCTCGGCGCGCCCGTACACCAGCAGCGACTGCTGGAAATACCCCGGCTTACCGTCGCCACCAACAAAATCCCTCAGTGTGGTGCCACCGACGGTGATGGCGTGACTGATGACCTGCTTGATACAGCCAACCAAGCGGTCATAACGCTCTACCGTCAATTTGCCAGCTTCCGTTTGCGGCAGAATGCCCGCCATAAACAGGGCTTCGTTGGCGTATATGTTGCCCACGCCTACCACCACATGACTATCCATTACAAAAGACTTTATCGGCACCTTGCGGCCGCGACTGCGCTCAAACAAGTAGCTACCGGTAAATTCGTCCGTCAAAGGCTCCGGGCCAAGTGACCTGAGCAGCGTGTGCTGTTCGACCGGCAGTTCAGACCACAACAGACATCCAAACCGTCGCGGATCGTGGTAACGCAGAATCACACCATCGCTCATCACAATATCGACATGGTCGTGTTTGCCGATGGCGAGGTTGCTGTCAACAATACGCACACTGCCCGACATACCCAAATGAATGATCACACAACCTTGTTGGGTAAACAGCAACAGGTATTTACCACGCCGACCGGTATGAGTGATCGTTTGTCCAGCCAGCCCCGAGATGATCTGGCTTGATACCGGCCAGCGTAACTGTACTTGACGTACATAGGTTTTCAGCACGGTTTTGCCGCACAGATAGGGGTCAATACCACGACGACTGGTTTCTACTTCTGGCAATTCCGGCATGGACTATTTACTCTGTTGTTGCGTGAAAAATTGCTGGATATTGAGGTCTGACGAAATAAATTTTGGCAAGTGCCGGTACTTTTCTTACGATAGTCTGTCATATAAATGAGATAGGAAAAAATTTCAGCGCGATATAGAGTTGGTCTTCCACACCGGAGAGCCCCGTATGTGTTTACGAAGTTGCTCAAGCAACAGTGTATCAGGCGCGTTAGTGGCATTTATCAAGCCAGGGGTCATGAACAGCCTGAATGCCGCGCGGCATGTTTTGCTGACGCTGGGTTTGATCGTCCCCGGGTTGCTGATGCCCTTATGGGTCAGCGCTCAGACTACCGCTGACATTGGGCTGGACAGGCAACAACTCGAAAAAGCAGTCGCTGAGCTGGAGTCCGGGGGGGATACCTGGCATCCCATGATCGCCGAGTCGATGATCAGTCTGGCCAGGCTGATGCAGGCAGACAATAACCATTCTGAAGCCTTGGCCATGCTTGAGCGCGCAGTGCACATCAGCCGTGTCAATAACGGACTGTTCAGCCTGCAGCAAGCGCCGGCAATCAAAATGCAGGTTGCCAGTCATTTGGCCATGAATGAGTGGCAGGAAGCTGACAGCCTGGAGCAATACCACTTCTATATTCACAGCCGCAGTCTTGGAATTGACAATCCCGAGTTGATACCGGCATTGCTGAGTTACGCCGAGTGGCATCTGGACGCGTTTGCCGACCGCCGTGGCGATCTGCCCGCAACGCGTTTGATTGACGCGTACCGCCTATACAGCGCTGCATTAAGCCTGGTGGATGCGCAAGCTGAACCAGAGAAATATCCACGTGAGCATTATCTGCACAGACTCGCTTACCTCTCCTGGTTGATGCATCGCACCGCTGTCCAGAGCCGCCCTGAAACGCTCTATGCCAAAACGCGCAAGGTTGATGATGAATGGATAGAGAGAATTACTGATGGCGACTATCGACATCACAACAATCCTTTCCTGCAGGGTGAGTATGTTCTGAATCAAGTCATTAGCATGAGAGCCCGTCGGGTAGAGGAGTCAACACCAGGCTCATCGATTCATCGGGAAATGCGTAAATTGCATGCCGAGGCAGTGCTGGACATGGCTGACTGGAATTTGCTGTTTGATCGGCGGCAAGGCGCTGAAGTGATCTATAAGCAGGCCTGGGAAATACTGGCAGATGAGGACGATGCCCTGAAGACGGACGTGTTTGATCGCATGGTATTGATTCCTAGTTTTGAAAATTTTATGCAGCCAGAACCGACTTCCGAACTGGCCTCGAGTGGTGCGCCAGCCATGGCAAGTGCGTTTTCATCCTCAAGACCAATGCGTTCTGAGGAGCGACGTGTCTGGCCGTGGGTAACCATGCGCTTTGATTTGACCCGTAATGGCCGGACAACCAACGTTGAGGTGCTGGAGGCCTCGACCGAAATAAACGAATACGTCAGACGCAACATGGTCATGGCGCTTCGTGGAAGTGTGCTCAGGCCGGCCCTGAAAGAAGGGACGCCAGATATTACCCGGGGGCTTGTGTATCGTTTTCCCTATGATCCTGATCGTATCGCGGGCAATAGCACTGAAACGGAAACGGATACTAAATCCGTAGAATCACTGGACAATGAAACGGGTGGCATTGAATCTGCGTTAAAT
>JAUSPW010000242.1 GCA_030652635.1 Pseudohongiella sp.
AAGCCCAGCAAATCATGGCGTATTTGAGTGACCTGGGTGTGCAGTTTGCGATTGACGATTTTGGCACCGGCTATTCATCTCTGGCGTATTTGAGCGAGTTACCGCTGCATCAATTAAAAATTGATCAGTCGTTTGTGCGCAATATGGGTGAAAGGAAAAAGGACAGGGCCATTGTCAAAACGATTATTGATATGGCACACACACTGGACATGCAGGTGCTGGCTGAAGGGGTAGAGACAGAATTGCAGCGTGACGCACTGCTGGCGCAAGGGTGTCCGTTCTTTCAGGGTTACCTGATCAGCAGGCCGCTGCCAATTCTGGGTTTCGAAGCGTTTGTTGATTCACAAAACGATCAGGCTGCCGTTTAGCAGCCTGAGTTGTTAGCGTCTTGAATCGTCAGCCAAAACATTGTCAGATTTTATTCGACAGTAATCGTGATCTTTTCTGACATGACTGGTGGATTGTGCGGCACATGCATATGGTCGCCAAGCACCAGTTGCAGGGTGTGAGTGCCGGGTTCCAGCGTCACACTGGCTTCAGTCTGGCCCAGGCCAAAATGCATCACATCTGCACCCAGTGCCTGGGTTAGATCGGGCAACGGATCCTTGTCGATCAGCAGGTGATGGTGCCCAGTGTTAGGCATAGGAACGCCAGCTGGCGCAACACCCATACCACTCAAACCAAATACGATTTTGAAGGTCTGGCTGACGGTTTCACCATTGGCGGGAGAAACGATGTAGACCTGAGCGCCTTCCGGGGCTGCAGATTGTTGCGCAAACAGCGCTGCAGACAGGCCCATAGCGGCGATAAATCCAGTAAATACGGCTAGTTTGGTTCTCATATTGCTACTCCTGATATGGCGTTGTTGATCTGCCCGAGATTCCGGAAGCGCTATTTAATGCTATTCGGATTATTGGCACAAGCAATTGAGTATCCGTAATGGCAATGAAATTCACCTCGAAATCCGGTACTCTTGGTCGCAATTTATTATTTTCAAGCCGCCCGGAGCCTGCGTTATGCCACGTGTACACAAACGTTTTTTTACTCAGCTGCTTGTTGCAGTCGGATTGCTGATATTCGGGGCTGGCGCGATATCCCAGCAGTCAGTCGGACCGGTTGTTGTGACACAGGCAGTGGCCGAGCAGTTTGAATTGTTGCTCAATGATCCACGTGTGCAGACCGCCTTGGCCGCGATCGAAGCCAATGAACCGGAGACACTGGCGGAGCAGGTCAGACTTACCGAGATCCCGGCACCACCGTTTCAAGAACAACGCCGCGCGCAATACTACCTGCAGCAGATGCAGCGCCGCGGGTTACAAGATGCGTACATCGACACCGAAGGCAATGTGAT
>JAUSPW010000246.1 GCA_030652635.1 Pseudohongiella sp.
CCTTAGACGTGGAAGGGGTGCAGGTGGTCTGCCTACTGCACCGAAGCAAGCGCTAGACCCTGGCGATGCATGTCCGCCACGATCGCGTAGAGGTGCGCGCCCCGCTTCACACATCAACAAGTGATGTTTTACGTTTTTTGGATAAACATCAGCGCTGGCTGACGCGCAAGCTGGAAGAGAGATTAAAGCGAGCTGCTGAGCGCCTGTCTTTGCATGATGGTGGGCATATACATTACAAGGCGAGAACCTTAAGTATCTGCCTTGAAAATGCACCACAGCCCGCCGTTATCATCGAGCCTAGCCGCATGATTATTCGCGGCCCGGCGATGACACCCGTCAAAGCAGAGCAGGTGCTCAAAAACTGGTTGCTGGCTCAGGCCAAAAACTGGTTGCCGACCCGTACACGAGCGCTGGCAGACTATCTGGGTGTGAATAACAAACTGGCCGGCGTGGTGTTTCGAAAAACACGCAGCAAGTGGGGACATTGCACGGCAAAAGGCATCATTCAGTACAATTGGCTGATCATGTTAGCGCCAGATGGGGTAATTGATTACATGATCTGCCATGAAGTCTGTCATCTGCTGCACATGAACCACTCGCCACAGTATTGGCAGAGTGTTGCGCGAGTCTGTCCGGACTACCAGCGCTATGTTGGCTGGTTAAAGCAACATGAGCACCAACTCTGGTTTTGAGTCAGGTGCTCATCTTGGTCAGGCAGCCTGCCGTGTGGTGGCTAATTGCTTGCGTTGCCAGAGCGTAAACAGGATGCCCGCAGCAAACAAACCGCCGCTGACGGATAACAGCAAAATTAGACTCAGCCCTAACAGCCCACCAGACGGTGCCGCCAATACCAGACCTGACAAGGTCAGACAGGTGCGTGGGAACAGACCCGGTTTGCCTTCACCCAGCCTGCCAAATCCAATCAGGTAACCCTGTAGTCCTGCTGAAATAATGACTACTCCCAGCAATGCGGTGCTGATCATCAAAAACACTTCGCCGAATCCACCTTGCAGTAACAAGGCAGGATTCAAGACAAAAAAGAACGGAATAAAATAAATGATGGTGCCAAGGCGCATGGCTTCCCAGCCTGCTCGCATCGGGGAGACCTGAGCCACTGAGGCGGCAGCAAACGCAGCAAGTGCCACGGGAGGCGTAATAAAACTCAGCATACCCCAGTACATGATAAACATGTGGGACGCCAGAGGATCGAGACCGGCACTGATCAATGCCGGTGCCAACACAATTGCCAGGAATATGTAGGCTGCGGTCACCGTCATGCCAATGCCCAGCACAAAGCTGGTGGCGGCGCCCATAAACAACAGGACCAACACGTTGTCACCTGCCAGATACAGCAGGTCGTTGGCCAATGTGCCCGCCATGCCGGTCACCGCCAAAGAACCCACAATCAATCCGATCGCGGCCAGAATACCCGCCAGTTCAGCCATGAGGCGGCCTGTCCCGGCGACCATCAGCATGAATTTTTCAAGATTCATACGATGTTTGGTGAATTGATTGATGATCAACAAAAAACCGGTCGCAATAAAAGGCGCGGTGGCCTCGCGCTGCATGTACACCAGCATAAATGTCAGTAATGCAAACACGGCGATAAAATACCAGCCTTCTTTAAAGACCTGTCCCAGTCTCGGGAGTTCGTCTTTAGGCAATCCTTTTAACCCATTGCGTGCAGAGTAGGCGTCGATCTGCATGTACAAACCAAAAAAATACAAAAAAGAGGGAACAATTGCAGCGATAGCAATGGTGACATAACTGATGCCCAGAAAACTGGCCATCACAAACGCAGTGGCACCCATGATGGGCGGCATCATCACGCCACCCGTGGAAGCGCAGGCCTCGACGCCGGCCGCATAACCACGGGAGAAGCCAGTACGACGCATGGCTGGAATGGACAGTGGGCCGGTGGTCAGCACGTTGGTGATAGGCCCGCCGCTCATTGACCCCATCAATCCGCTTGAAAACACGGCGACTTTAGCAGCGCCGCCACGCTTGTGGCCCAGCATTGCAAATGCCAGATTGATGAAAAACGGCCCGCCGCCGGTATGTTGTAGAGCCACGCCAAACAGAATAAAACCGAAAACCAGCATGGCAAACGAGTTCAGCGCAACGCCAAACAGGCTCTCTTCTCCCAGTACGTGGAAGATGGCGACGTCATGGATAGGCATGCCGATACCTGCCACCACATCGGGCATTTTGTCGGCATAGATGGGGTATAACGACAACACTAAAACAATAAAAAATATGGGCCATCCGCCGGCGCGGCGACCTGATTCCAGAATGATTGCCCACGTCACCAGCGCCAGCGCAATACCCAGGGGCGGCGCCGCGTATTCCCAGGCATCCAGAATGATCAGATCCGCATTGTAAGCAAAATAGCTGAATATGCCGGCAATAATCAGCATGACCACTTTGTCGTACCAAGGCACGTAGTTAATGTTGCTGTGGTGCGATGGGAACGTGATGAACACCATGATCAACATAATGCCGGTGACCAGGTATAGATACCTGCCGTCCAGCATAGTGATGTTCATAAAAAAGCCGAGCGCAAAAATCTGATTGATAGCAAGAAAGGTCGCCGCAGCCGTCAGAATGGCCATGGTTGCACGCCACTTAATGGCCAGCTGCCGATAACGACCAATGGCGGGCAGTTCGGAATCGTCCTTGTTCTCGTCTGGCGGTGCGATAGGCGGAATGATGCTGTTGCTCATGAGTTGTCGTCTTTGTTGGAGTTATACGTTACTGGGTTTCAGACAGAGTAATCAGCCCTTGCGCTTCAAGGGCCTGTTCTCTGAATGCCAGCCAGCCTTGCTCAAATGTCGCCCGGTCCTCTGACGCTCCCGGCCAGTAGGATTGCCAAGCCTCCATCAGTACGCGCTGGCGATTGAGGTTTTCCTGTTGCTTGGCTTCCGCCTCTGGCGTCCAGATACCAATTTCTTTGAAGTAGCGAATGGCACCCTCGTGATAAGGAATAAAGGCATTTTCCAGTTGTTGCCCCATGATCAACCAGCCGTTGGCGCCTGGCGCCGAGCTTTTGTAGTCATCGTAGTGCATGGCAATCACTTTGGTTAGCCCATAGACGGTATCTTCCTCAGCCGTGTCCATGGCCACCAGCAATGGGTAGGCGGATGTGAATACCCGCACACCTGTGTTGACATCAATGGCAGGACCTTCGGTCGCAACATGGGGGACATACCACGGTAAACGGTCGCGAACACGTTTGATGGCTTCCGGGTCGTCATGCGGGAATTCAACCCAATGCAGGCCGCGCGGAGAGGAGTCCAAGCGCATGAACGGAGGAGAGTTGCAGGCACCTCCGGCCACATCGGCACGGTTGTTGATGACCGCATCGATGGAGGCGTTATAACCGCCAACCTCAACAATCTCGACATCATCCCAAGTCAGATTGGCATAGGCCAACAAGGCGGTAGAGGCGTTATTCAGTGAGGGAGCACCTTGCACAAAAGTCAGGCGTTTGCCGCGCATGTCGTCGACTGTGCGGATATCGGCATCAGCAGCCGTGGCAAAACTGAACGAGCAGCTGGTAGAGAAGTTGGACATCAGGGCGCGGATAGGTTGCGGGCCCCAGATGCGTGCGGCGAAATTAAGGATACCTTCCTGAGCATATACCGCTTCAGAGCCGCCGGCTGA
This sequence comes from Pseudohongiella sp., assembly GCA_030652635.1. Classification (GTDB taxonomy): domain Bacteria; phylum Pseudomonadota; class Gammaproteobacteria; order Pseudomonadales; family Pseudohongiellaceae; genus Pseudohongiella. The sequence goes on from JAUSPW010000246.1 coordinate 3,664, forward strand.
CATGTGTACGCGGTTTGCGCGCAAGGTGGCGAGCCGGGACACATCATTTCGACCGGGCACCACGCGCAGGTTTACGCCATATTGTCGCTGCAGAATATTGCCGATCGCCACGGCCTGGCTATAACCACCAGTCCCCGTTGGATAAGCAGACCAGGCAATGGTGCGCGGCAGGTTGAGTTGCCCAGCAGGCGGGTTCTCTGGCAGTTCATCAACGCCACAGGCGCCGAGCAGAATGCTCGACATAGCCAGCAAGCCCATGCCGAACCAGCGGCGGACTGGGTGACCTACCTGATCAGCTTGTGTGGATTTCCGGGATAGAACCTGGGTGAACATTACTTTCGGAGCTCCTGTGTGTTCGGCAAGCGCGCTTCTTGTTTTCTTGCCGCAGGAGCATAACTCAGCCAGACAGTCATTGCCACTTTGACCGGGATGAGTTGTCAGTCAGGGACGACAAGCTCAAACATCAGATCCCAGACACCGTGGCCAAGCCGGTTTCCGCGCC
>JAUSPW010000248.1 GCA_030652635.1 Pseudohongiella sp.
GTTTAAAGCGCCGAGCTGCCGTTCTGTGAACACCCCAATTCGTCGGGTGTCACCGGGAACCTGTGGTAGTGCCATCATAGACCAAGGGATAAAAAACTCAGCTACCCAGCCACCGTCAACCACACTGGTTTCCGCATCCCAGGAGCCATCCCACTGCATGTTCATGGAACGCTCTGGCAAAATGGTACCGTCGGTTTTGGAACCTCCCAGATTCACACGCATCATATAACCGTAAAGGCCATCACCAGAGGCATCAATACTGATGACAACACCATCACGCTCGAGACGAGTATCTCGTGGAGTCATACGTGCAACCAAGCTCTCAGTATCTTGATGGTTCATGACACCTACATAGATGCCGCGCTCGGTATAAAAGATTTTTGTGTCTGTACGAAGAGAGGCTTCTGCCAGCGTATCCGGCAGAATCACTCGCATACCGTCTATGACAGGCACTTGCTGCCAGACAGCTTCATCAAGACGCCCATCCAGAGTAATGTCGGCGACGCCTTCATCCATGCGTGTCAATTGTGGAACAACTTCCTGAGCCTGCAATTCGGTTATTGGCGCCAAAACGACCAGAGCGGCCGACGTGGCGCAAATAGCGGCATACAACTTACTGAATTTATTGTTTTTTAACATTATCCCTTGCTCGTTTTTCAGACGTACGCAAACGCGCCGCCCTGTTAATTTTGATGCAGTCAAGGGACTATAACCTTGTTGGTTTGATTTACCGAACAAGGCTACAATTAGTTGCAAATATTGGACAGAAGTAAGTCTTGTGCCTCACTGGGTTGCATGAACCATCTCAGGGATGCATGTTCTGCTGGCAATTCAACATCAAGAACAGTCCAGTGTTGGCGATTTTCCAATATCACTTGTTTGGCAGCTACCAATGCAGCATGGGTATCCAGCGCGCTTTTTACGTCGACAACATGATCATCCATCCAATCGATTTGCTCGATGGAACTACGGCGTCGCGTGTTAGTCGTATTTTGTGAGTTCTTGATCAGCGAAACGTGGCGCCACACACCACAAACTGGATCGTATTGGTACTCTGGCAACATGCGCCATCCGAACTCGGCAATCATTTCCAATGCATCAAGCAAATAGGCAAATTCTTCATCGGAAATAAAATAGTTAAAGTTCAATCGCACCCAGCCCGGACGCAGAACAGCGACGCCGGCTGTCACGGCCGCCTCAATTTTTTTGCTGTAAATCATATCCATATTGAGCAAGGCATGTGCGTAGGGACCTGCACAGGAACAGCCACCCCTGACTTGTATGCCAAACAGATCATTTAACAAAGACACCACAAAACCATAATGCAGCTCCTTGCCTTGGTGTCGAAATCGTAAGGAGAAAATAGGCAGACGTTCACATTGCAAACCACCCAGCACTTCGATATTCGGATTATTGCTCAGACGCTGCATCGCCAGATGACATAAGGCGCTTTCGCGTGACTGAATCTGCCCAGTGCCAACTTGTTGTTGTAATGAAAACACCAGTCCAGCCCTGATCGACTCTATGATTGCAGGCGTTCCGCCCTCCTCCTTGCGCTCGACATCTTTGACATACACATGGTCTTCGGGCGTTACGTACATCACTGTGCCTCCGCCTACCACCGCAGGCACCCTATTCTGGAACAAGTGCTGTTTCGCAACCAGAATACCCGGTGTGCCCGGGCCGCCGACAAACTTGTGAGGTGACAAAAAAATCGCATCGAGCGCATCAACACCATTCATGTTAATGCTGACATAAGGTCCGGCTGCCGCATAATCCCAACAGGCCAAAGCTCCAAAACGTTTTAACAGCGCGGTGACTGACGCAACATCTGATTTGATCCCCGTGACGTTCGAGGCTGCTGAGAAACTGCCAATTAACAAAGAGCGGTGCTGGTGCCGTTGCAAAGCCGCTTCAAGCGCATGCATATCAATGCCACCTTGTTTATCGAGCGGAATAACTTCAACAATGGCGATACTCTCGCGCCAGGGAAGTTCATTGGAATGGTGTTCATAAGGTCCAATAAATACCACCGGGCGCATTTCTTCGCTGAGGCAACTGGAGAGTCCGCACACAGCATCCAGGTCGGCGGGCAGGCTCAGGTTCATGACACTTATCAACTTGTTGATCGCGGCAGTGGCCCCTGAGCCGCAAAAAACAACCTTGTCTTGTTCAGTGCCGTTGACGGCACGACGTACCATTTGCCGGGCGGATTCACGCCATTCAGTTGTCAGTGCGCCGGTCAGCGTTGTTTCTGTATGAGTATTGGCATAAAACGGCAGCACCTGTTGGCGAATGAAGTCTTCTATGAAATCGAGACTGCGCCCGGACGCAGTGTAATCGGCATAAATTAAAGGCTTTACTCCGAATACCGTCTTAACGGGCATGGATTGCCCAATCACTCCTTTGCGAATTTTTTCAATCAAACTGCTCATAAGCATGGTGCCCGAAAGTGAAGTCATGGTGCTTAGTTTATTACCGGCGACTCGAAACATTGTCCCCTTTTAGCTTGCGTTCCTCGTAAATGCCGGATTATTGTTCCATTTGTAGGTTATTTATCAGAATAGTGTGCCAATTCTGTCAGGCAACACTTATCCGGAGACGCGCGGTGGCACAACAACTTGACTCACAAGATCGACGATTACTTGAATTGATGCAGGCTGATGCTGCTTTATCGGTGGCAGATCTGGCCGACAAAGTGGGCATGTCCAAATCTGCTTGTTGGCGCCGGATTCAAAAATTTGAGGAAAACGGCACAATCCGGCAACGCGTTACCCTGCTAGATCCTGCGGCACTGGGTCTAGGATTGACGGTGTTTGTCACGATACGGACCAATCAACATAACGCAGCCTGGGCCGAAAAATTCAAATCTGTCGTCCAAAGTGTGGAAGGCGTGCTGGAAGTCTATCGACTGGGTGGTCAGATAGACTACCTTCTCAAAGCGGTGGTACCGGATATGCCCGGGTATGATCGTCTGTATCAAAAACTGATTGACGCGGATCTGTTTGATGTCACCGCCAGCTTTGTGATGGAAGAGATCAAGGCAACAACGGTGTTGCCTCTCTAAATGTCAGCCGGCACTCCAATCAGGCACTCGAACCCGGCACTCTAATCCAACCCTCCATCAGCACACGTGCGCTGCGGCTCATGATGGCTTTTTTCACCTGCCACTGTCCGTTTTGTTGAGTGGCTTCTGCCCCAACACGCAGTGTGCCGGATGGATGACCGAACTTGACGGCTGAACGATGGCCACCACCTGCCGCCAGATTGACGAGTGTTCCGGGGATGGCGGCCGCGGTACCGATTGCTACAGCCGCAGTGCCCATCATGGCGTGATGCAATTTGCCCATTGATAAAGCTCTAACCAAGAGGTCAATTTCAGCGGCGCTGACGTGTTTGCCACTGGAGGATATGTAGTCTTTGGGCGCAGACACAAAGGCAACTTTAGGGGTGTGCTGTCGCACAGCTGCTTCGCTGGGGTCTTTAATCAAACCCATTTTGACCGCGCCGTGAGCACGAATGTTTTCAAACTTGTCCAGCGCCTGATTGTCACTGTTTATTGCATCCTGCAGTTCGGTGCCGGTGTAACCAATATCCTGTGCATTAATAAAAATGGTCGGAATACCCGCGTTGATCAGAGTGGCTTTTAATACACCAACACCTGGAACATTCAGATCATCGATCAGATTGCCTGTGGGGAACATGGCTCCCCCAGCATCACCTTCGCCTTCGTCAGCTGGGTCAATAAACTCCAGTTGCACCTCTGCGGCGGGGAATGTCACGCCATCCAGTTCAAAATCGCCTATCTCTTGAACTTCTCCGTTGCAGACGGGTACGTGAGCAATAATCGTTTTCTGGATGTTCGCCTGCCAGATGCGTACGGTGCAGATACCATTTGCAGGAATTTTGTCAGCATTGACCAGCCCTTTGCTGATGGCAAAACCGCCCACGGCAGCAGACAGATTGCCGCAGTTGCCGCT
>JAUSPW010000252.1 GCA_030652635.1 Pseudohongiella sp.
ATTTAAACGCGCGCCATCACGCAGAATTAATTTTTCTCGCTCAAGACTGCGCACTCTTTCCATCCACGGTGTTGTCGACAAACCTACCTTCTCGCCCAGCTCTACAAACGAGATGCGCCCCTCGCGCTGGATGATGCGCAGAATGTTACGATCGATGTTATCCAGCTCGCGGCTGGAGGCTCTCCGTGTTTTCATTTTTTTTCAAACCTTTATTTCGCTTCAAGCCATATAAGCAGGATAAATTCCTGTGATATCCCTTTAATACAGAAAATACACTTATGCCAGCGCTCTTACAATAGCGCCATCTAGCTTGTACTTTTTCACTTCAGGAGTGTGCGATGAAAGTTCTGGTTTTGGGTAGCGGTGTCATTGGCATCACCAGCGCGTGGTATCTGGCAAACGCCGGCCACGAGGTGACCGTGATTGATCGCCAGCCCGGCCCGGCACAGGAAACCAGCTATGCCAATGCCGGCAAGATTTCCCCCGGTTACTCTGCGCCGTGGGCAGCACCTGGTGTTCCCGTTAAAGCCATTCAGTGGATGTTGGCCAAACACGCGCCTCTGGCTGTGCGACCTACCGCTGACCTGTCACAGTACCGTTGGATGTGGCAGATGCTGATGCAGTGCAACAGCAACAGCTACGCAGTGAACAAGTCGCGCATGATGCGGCTGGCTGAGTACAGCCGCGATTGCCTGATGGATCTTCGCCAGCAGACCGGTTTGGACTACGAGCACCGTGAACTGGGCACCTTGCAGGTGTTCAGAACTCAAAAACAAATGGATGCGGCTGCTAAAGACATTGCCGTGCTCAAGGAATGTGGCGTGCCGTTTGAAGTATTGGACCGCGCAGCCTGTATTGCCGTTGAGCCGGGCCTGGCCAACAGCGCTAACAAAATTGTGGGCGGCCTGCGTTTGCCGCGCGACGAAACCGGTGACTGCCACCTGTTCACGACGCGCCTGGCTCAGCAGTGTGAAGCGCTGGGCGTCAAGTTCCAATATGGTATTGCAATGGATGAACTGCTCAGTGATGGCCAGCGCATCACCGGCGTACGTGTGGGTGAAAAAGCCATCACGGCCGACCGTTATGTGTTGGCGCTTGGCAGTTATTCACCGCACTTGCTGAAGCCGCTGGGCATAAATCTTCCGGTTTACCCGGTGAAGGGTTACTCCATGACAGCCACCGTCAGCGGCGCCAGCCATGCACCGGTATCAACCATCATGGATGAAACCTACAAAATTGCGATCACGCGTTTTAATGACCGGATTCGTGTGGGTGGCATGGCGGAACTGGCGGGTTTTGACAACCGACTACGCGATCGCCCGCTGGGCACTTTGCGCATGGTGCTGGACGATCTGTTCCCTGGTGCGGGCGACATCAAAAACGCCACATACTGGACCGGATTGCGCCCGATGACACCGGATGGTACACCCGTCGTGGGCGCAACCAGACTGTCAAACCTGTACCTCAACACAGGCCATGGCACACTGGGCTGGACAATGTCCTGCGGTTCGGCGAGCTTGCTGGCGGATTTGATCAGTGGCCGCAAAACCGCCATCAATGCAGACGGTTATGGCATTGATCGGTATGAATCTGGCAAGCGTGCGAGCAATGGATTCGATCCCGTGCCTGCGCATTAAAACGGTTAACGGTCAGGCATCACCATAAGGTTTGCACAGCGGATGTCGCGAGTAAATTGGCATCCGCTGTGACCAGTTTGCCGCGACAAAAACCTGCCAGCAAGCACCTTACATGAGTGACTTGATGGCTTTCCATTCCGCATCGCTGACCGGCATCACCGACAGGCGACTGCCCTTTTGCACCAGCGACAAGTATTCCAGTTCAGGCATCGACTTCAGTTGATCGAGGCCAATGATCTGAGGAAATTTGCAGACAAAACCCATGTCGACAGCACTCCAGCGCGGATTGTCCTTTGCACTTTTAGCATCAAAATACGTTGAAGATTCGTCGAACTGTGCCGGATCTGGATAAGCCTCGCGCACAACTTTAACAATGCCGGCAATGCCAATGTGTTTGCAGCTGGAGTGATAAATAAAAATTTCATCAGCAATTTTCATATCGCGCAAAAAGTTACGCGCCTGATAGTTACGGACACCTTCCCAAACGATGGGTTTATCAGTGTTGTCAGCAAAATCATCAA
>JAUSPW010000253.1 GCA_030652635.1 Pseudohongiella sp.
GCCGCGACCATCGGCGAAGTCTGTTGAGCCAAAGGTCAGTGCCAATTGGGTATTACCACCGCCACCATGCTCGGTGCCACCTTGCTGAAAAGAAGCTTCCACACCGTCAAATTCGCGTTTCATGATGTAGATGATCACGCCGCCCACGGCATCAGATCCGTATATTGATGATGCGCCATCGCGCAGCACTTCAATGCGATCCACGCCCTGGGTGGGCAACTGGTTGACGTTAACTGCCTGTGACAGACCGGCTGTCATCGGGTTGATGGCCATGCGTCGGCCGTTGACCAGCACCAATGTTGCAGTTGCTCCCATGTTGCGCAGGTTGATGTTGGCATTGTCACCACGTGCACCAGAGGAGCCCAGACGGGTTTCATTCTCGGGCAAGTTGACCACCGACGGCAGAGAGGTCAGCAAGTCAACTGGCAGTAGCGCTGAGCGCACTTCCATGGCCTCTTCACCAATAACCGAAACGGGCACAGTGCCATCGTTTTCCGCGCGACGGATGTTGGAACCAGTGACAACAACTTCCTGTATCTCTGGCGTATCGGCTGATGAGGCGTTGGTCGTTTGCGCCGCAGCTTGCGTGGCAACCGTGAGTAAGGCACCGGAAATTGCCAGGCGGATCATCACGTTTAAGGGCTTGAGTCGCAGAACTTTTGTGAGGGTGATGTCACGCGGTAACAAGGACAGTGGGTTAGGTTGGTCATACATCTTGAAAGACTCCGAGGTTGCCCGACTTGAATCGGCACAGTGGTGTTGGAGCCACAACACAGAGTTGTCATGGCACCGCTCGGGCAGCAGCTTAGAAGGAGATTTTGACAGGGATGTGGCGGTTTGATGGCGGTTGTGTGAATCCGACCCCGTCAGCCGTCAGCAACCACAAAACAATCGCGGCCTCGACGTTTGGCTTCGTACAAAGCCTCGTCGGCACGGCGCAGCTGTTGTTCGGCATCCTGATCCTGTGCGGAGATGGCGATACCAAAGCTGAGAGTTACTTTGATATCTCGGGTGAACGCTCTGTTTGCCAGCGCATGACGAAGTTTTTCGACGATTGCAATGGCTGCTTCGCCCGAGGTGTCCGGGCAGATAAACAGAAACTCCTCTCCGCCCCAACGACCATACTTATCGGTACTGCGCATGGTGGATCGTAACGTTTCCGCAATCTCCTGAAGAATGATATCGCCAGTCAAGTGACCATTTTTATCGTTGATGCGTTTGAAGTGGTCAATATCGCAAAGCACCAGCGTCAATGGACGCTGTGAGCGCAGATGCAGGTTGAACTCGTTGGTAAGCAACATATCGAGGTGTCTGCGATTGTACAGCCCCGTCAACTTGTCAGTTTCAGACAAACGCTCCAGTTCTGCATACGCTTCCGAGCGAGAGCGTTCGTAGAATCGAAATAGGAACCAGTGTGCCAGCAATACTTCTGCTACGTTAAGCACACTGGCCAAGCCGGGCGGACTCACTACCGAAGTCCGCGATTGAACAAAAAAGAAAACAACAACGTAACTGAAAACTATCCCACAAACCCATGCCCCGTATCGACGTCCCAACAAGAAAAAGCTGATCGGCGGCAACACCGTTACCCAGATGATTGAGTAGGCCATGCCACTGGTAATGTGAATAAACAGCATCATGATAGCTGTCAGAATCGATACAACTGACCAGGAAGTCACCTTGAGATTGGCGGTTCGTCGAAAGTAGGCAATGAGGTACAACGTGCCAGCCAAACCAAACGTGTCCAGTGCTGCAATTTCGAAGTCATTGAACACAAAGACATTCAATGCAGCAAGCACAGCAAAATACACCGCCATCACCAACAACAGGACATGAATCATCTTCGCCTGATGACGCTGCTGTCCGGTCAACAAAAACAGTTTTTCTGAGCTCGGCCAGTGGGCCATCGATACCTTGCCTTTTTCTATCGTGGGGTCGGAGGGATTGGGGGTCGGAGGTATACCTCCGACCCCCCAATCCCTCCGACCCCCAATATACCCTGATCGTGGCAGATCACTCAATCACAAGGCTGACAGGCTCGGCGTTGTAGATGATATTGCCCTGATTCAGATCACCGTCACGCAGGTAACCCACAAAAATGTTGTACGCGGCACGGTCTCCGGCTGCCAGTATGCCGTTGAAGATGGTCAGCGTTTCCTTTGCAGCCGCCGTAGCGCGGCTGGTGAAGAATTGAAGATTGTTTTCGTCAAACGGCACGATGGCACCGTCAGCATTGACAGTCAGCATGGCGCCGGCAACTTCCACAACCACCAGAATGCGAATAGAGCGTCCAACATCGTCGGCTTCCGGCGCAATGGATACCTGGATTTCCAGCTGCGCTGGTGCTGCTGCGCGATTGGTCAAAGTGTTTTCAATGGAGTAAACCCCACCGGAAATGATGGCAGTGCTGGGTCTGCCGTCCACGCGCATGGTCTGACGCACAGGAAGCGCGGGTCTCTGCGGTGGAGTAACTGTGCCGCCGTCCATGCTGGTGTCGGTGTAGATAACCGGTGCGTTTTTCACACTGTTGCCAGGGATAAATACGGTTCGGTCGCGCGACTGAAAGGCGATCGCAAAGCGTCCGCGCGCAAATATCGGGTTGGTTCCCTCGTTACTGGAAGTTTGTTGCTGCGTGCTCTCTGGCAAGGATATACGACGCATGGCGACGCTGCCGCTCTCGGTGATGCTTGATACAAACACGGCCCATCCGCCACCCGGATTGGGGGCTAACAGGTTTTGTGAGCCATTGTTGAAGGCAACATGTTTGCCATCGCCACTCATACTGACCGGTGAGCTGAAGTTGCCGGCCAACCCCGTGAGACTGATATTGCTGGCATTGCTGGTTTCAGTCATGTAGGTGACTTTGCCTGTGCTGACATCTTTGATGTAGATGCCTGCCACTTGTTTGCCCGGAACCAATGCGCCTTGCAGACTTGCTGCCGTAAATCCGACAACGTTGCCATCCCGGCTGATCATCGGGTAATCATAATTGCCAGAGACCACATTGCCATTGCTGTCGCGCGACAGCAATAACACTTCTCCGGTTTGCAGATCCCGTCTGTAAAGCAGGGTTCGGGTATTGCCCGCTGGAACATCCGGATGCACATTGGGCGCATTGGTGGCAAACACCAGATAACGGCCATCGGCGCTGATCTGTTGCTGTGGCAGGCCGATTTTTATCGCAAACGCGTTTGCCAGCAGTGTGCCGTCATGCCCGCGCGCAGGCAGGGTAATTTGATTGGTTTCTCTGTCGAACAAAAACAGATTGGTGGTAAACGCTGAGGTGGCAGGTAGGGTTTCGTTGACCAGGTTGGTGGCGCGTCCCAGAAACAACACATAACGACCATTGCCGGAAACCCGTGGATAGGCGACATCGTTGTTGGGCAAGGCCCCATCGATGGTTTGGGTCACTCTGACGGTGGTGCCTGCAACACGATCGCGCAGGTAAATGGCACTTGACCCGGCTTGATAGGCTACATAGCGCCCGTCATCGCTCATAGAGCCCGTTGTTGTATTTACCAGCACGCCAGTCAGGTCAAAGTTCACCGGGTCTGCTTCACCTGTGCTCAGGTTTAAAACAGACATATTGGTAGTGGATTGGCCAGAAGAAGTGAAGCCGTTGCGCTGTAACACCAGTTGCCCATCGGCGGAAATATCAAATAGCTGAGTATTACCGGCCGTCGTAGTCTGTTGTGCATAGCTTTGGGATGTTGCCAGCAGCAGTAGCAGCCAGAATCCTGAAAAAAGTCGGAAGATTGTCAGTCGAACCGTTGAGAATTTGTTCATAATGCCTCCAGTTGCCGTGTTTATCACAGTGTCGGATGAAACTCGGGGGCTGGCTATGCCACAGCTCAGGGGTTGACTTGGCAGCATGATTCTGCTTTAGCTGGCGCTGGACTTATTGGGCAATCATCACAATGACAATCGAAATCAAAGCACTGACGCGACAAACCATGCCAATTCTGGGTGAGCACTTTAAGCGCCACCGCGCTGAATCTGGCACAAATGGCGTGCATTTCATGCCATTTGCACCGGACGACACCAATGGGCCGACTGGCGCCACCGTTGATCGGTCTTTCTGGCCAATTGATAAACCGGGTTGGCAGCGGTGGTTCTGCATCCACGAGCTAGCGACCGGCAACATAGTTGGGCACGTAGATCTAAAAACTGACCCGCTTAGAGCCGGACTGCATTGGTGTCACCTCGGCATTGGTATCGAAAGCGCATATCGCGGGCGGGGTCTGGGCGGGAAACTGATGGATTGCGCCATCGCGTTTGCTAAATCAACCCACACCATAGACTTCATAGAACTGAGAGTTTTTTCAAACAATCTTCCTGCTCGAGCCCTCTATAAAAAGAAGGGCTTTGTGGAAATTGGCACCCTCAAAGACCGTTTCAGGCTGCAGGGACAGTCGATTGATGACACGATCATGGTGCTTGATGTGAGGGGGTAGGGGGGGTAGGGGGACGGAGGGATCAAAATTTGATCCCTCCGTCCCCGGTCTCAGAACGCCGGGAAATCCTGCATGTTGGCATGTGAGAAAGGCAGTTCTTCAAACAGCAAAGGATAAAAGTAGTGACGTATCTGCGCATGGTGCTCGCGAATGCGTAATTGGTAGTCAAGCACGGACGTGACATCGGTTTGTGCAATGCGCTGCATCAGTCGCATGGATGCCACGGGTGGCGAAATCCAGGCGACGAGGCCAGTCAGTTGGTCACGTTCTGCAATTGCATCACGATAAGCCTGAGATAGCGGTGCAGCAGTTTCGTCACCAACTTGTTGAAAGGCAAAAAACCACTTCCAGTGAAAAGGCATGTCAACCGGCGCAGAGTGAGACCACTGCGGATGGCTGGCATAAAATTTATCCATGGTGGCCGACTTTGGCAAATCCCACGCGACGTTCACTGTCTCACGTTGAACCAGGCTGATTTCTGCGCCATCAATGCCGGCTACTGCAGTGTCGATCAGCATTTTGCCGGACAGCGGCACCAACAGTGCCAGCACCAGCCAGCACCCGGTCAATACGGCTGCCGACACGGATGCTGACCATTTGCCAAAGGCAATCAGCGATGACAGCACTGTCCAGAACATCAGGCTCAGCATCACCTCCCCGGTGGCTGCCGTCAGTTCTGCCGCGCTGCTCACGAACAGCAGCCCAAATAGCCAGAGCGGGACAAGGCAGGCGACTGCGGCGCCAAGTGCGAGTACCACAATGCGCATGCTCCAGATTTTTCCCGGACGGGCAGCCGTTGCGGTCAACATCGGAATACGGCCGGATTCCCGTTCGGCTGCGTAGACGTCGTACAGCAACACAATGACAAACAACGGCAGCAAAAACGCAATCACAAAACCAAAATCGAAACGGCCAGCCAGGCTCAATTCAGGGTTAAAGTTGTCTGCTTCATGGATCTGACCTTCGAGTGCCAGTGCGCGCACACGCAGCATCCATGGTGACAGATCGCGTTGACCGATCGCCAAAAAGGCCGAATCGCCGGGCGAGCTCCAGGTCAGTGAAAAAGCGGCGTAAGC
>JAUSPW010000258.1 GCA_030652635.1 Pseudohongiella sp.
TTTGTTTGCCTGAGCAGCCCGATCTCGGCCAATCGCTGCAGCAGGTAGTCATTGGCGGTGATGGCATGTGGATACTGGTTTGGCCTGTCCTCACGGATACAGGTTGGTAACGTTTCGATCAAAAAATCCGGATTGGGATGCATAAAAAACGGGATGGAGTAGCGCGCCTGTCCCACGGCAGCGCCAACCGGATTGACCACGCGATGGGTTGTCGACGGCAGCACATGGTTGCTGAGTCGTTGCAGCATGTCACCGATATTCACCAGAATCTCGCCTTGTTGTGTTGTCACCGGTAGCCACGAACCATCACGCCGCAAAATTTCCAGACCTGCCTCATGTGAGCCAACCAGCAGTGTGATCAGATTGATATCTTCATGCTGCCCCGCCCGGATCGAGCCAGACACATCATGGGTCACCGGCGGATAATGAATTGGCCTCAAAATGGAATTCCCATAATCTACCTTGTCCGCAAAATAGTTGCGCGGCATGCCTAAAAACAACGCCAGGCCTTGCAATACGCGGCTGCCCAGTTGTTGCAGTTCGGTGTAGAGGGTATAGGTGGCACGCTGGAATTCCGGAACTTCAGCAGGCCAGATATTCGGGTATAAACAGGGGTGAGGCGCAGGGTCAGCGGTCTGCAGCCCCACGTGCCAAAACTCCTTTAAATCCGGATGACGACTGTCTTTGGCCTTTTCGATACCAAAACCGGTATAACCGCGCGCACCGCCGAGTCCGGCGACATGATATTGCTGCTTGATGTCGGTGGGTAAGGCAAAAAATGCTTTGATTGCCTGATAACAATCCTCAACCGTTTTGCTGCTGATACCATGCCCACGAATACTGCAGAATCCAAATTCGGTGTACGCGCCACCCAGTTCGGCAACAAAGGCATCCGTGTCTGAATCCAGACGACTGATATCAAGATCAGGAACCTGCATGGACATTGTGACCGACCTCAGAGCAAAGAGAAAAAGAAGCCTGCGATGGTGGCGCTCATCAGATTCGCCAGCGTCGCAGCCAATAAAGCCTTCATGCCAAGCTCAGCGATATCGCTGCGCCGCTCCGGTGCCATGCCCCCAAGTCCGCCCAGCAAAATCGCGACCGACGAAAAATTGGCAAACCCGCACAGCGCAATGGTGACAATAATTTGTGTCTGCGCGCTGAGCTGGTCTTTGACACTGACGTAATCCAGATAGGCGACAAACTCGTTGATCACCAACTTTTGACCAATAAAACTGCCGGCGAACCGTGCTTCATCCCACGACACGCCCAACAGGAACGCCAGCGGTTGAAACAGGTAACCAAAAATCAATTGCAAAGTGACACCTTCCACACCAAACAGTCCGGCGATACCGCCAATCATACCGTTCACCAGTGCAATCAAACCCACAAAGGCCAACACCATGGCTCCGACGTTTAATGCCAATTGCATACCACTGGACGCACCGGCTGCGGCTGCATCGATGACGTTGGTATGTGGAGGCACACCTACAATTTCCGTCAAATCATTTTTGGTGGCCTCGGTCTCAGGCAGCAGCATTTTAGCCATCAGAAAGCCACCGGGCGCGGCCATAAAACTCGCTGCAATCAGGTACTTCAATTCCACGCCTAGCCCTGCGTAACCGGCCATGACCGAGCCCGCAATCGATGACAAACCGCCGACCATGACTGCAAACAATTCAGAGCGTGTCATGGTTGGAATAAAGGGTCTGACCACCAGCGGCGCCTCAGTCTGCCCTACAAAGATATTGGCCGCCGCCGACATGGATTCAGGACGACTGGTGCCGAGCAATTTCTGCAAACCGCCGCCTATCACGCGGATAACCCAGGTCATGATGCCAATGTGATAAAGCACGGCAATCAGCGAGGAAAAAAACACAATCACGGTCAACACATGCACCGCAAAAATAAATCCCTGAGAGAAATTACCTATTTCGCCAAACACAAAAACAATGCCGTCGTTGGCAAAACTGATGACATGCGACACAACTTGCGTGACCTGATACAGCACTTGCTGTCCAAAGGGCAGATAAATCACAAAGGCGCCCAGAAACACCTGCAAGGCAAAGGCAATACTCACGGTACGCCAGTTAATTCGCTTTTTGTTGTTGGAGGCGGCAAACGCTACCAACAACAGGAACACCATTCCGACAAGACCCATCATAAAGTGCAACCGATTTACTATTTGGCCATTAACTGGCGGATGTTGGCTTTGATCACATCAATTGCAATCTGGTTTTGCCCGCCCCGGGTCACCACCAGATCGGCATATTGCCGTGAAGGTTCGATAAATTCGAAATACGCAGGTCTGACGGTGGTTTCATACTGCTCAACAACGGAATGCAGACTGCGCCCACGGTCCTCAATGTCCCGCTTGATGCGCCTGAGCAGACACACATCCAGCGGGGTATCCATAAATACGCTGATATCAAAATTTTCGCGCAGGCTTTTATCCGTGAGCAGCAAGATGCCTTCCACCAGCACCACACGTGCACCAGCCACACGGATGGTTTTTTCCTGTCGTGTGTGCTGTTTGTAACTGTACTGCGGCATGTCGATCGCACCACCCTGACGGAGCGTTTTTAAATGCGATGCCAGCAAGGAATGCTCAAACGCAGAGGGATGATCGTAGTTGGTCAGGACACGCTGGCTGAACGGCAGATGACTTTGGTCGCGGTAATAGGCGTCTTCCGAGACAATGGCAATACGGTCACCGCCCAGCTCTGCCACCAGTTCGTGATAGACGGTGGAAGCAAACAGGCTCTTTCCAGAGGCTGACGCGCCAGCAATGGCAATGATGGTTGTTGCGATTTCAGACTGGTTTGGCAAACGTGGCACCTTCTGTTCTGGTTAAACGCGAGATTATCACCAATTTAGTGATTTGAGAGCACTACCTATCGATGACTTTTTAATGCCTGCCAACCACATCACGCGCCAACTCGATGATGCGCCGGCGCATCCAGGCATGGCCGCCATCATGTTGCAACAAAGGACTCCATGCCATTTGCAGCTCAATCGGAATGATCATGAATGGGGGCTTGCGCACACAGAGCCTGGCATCATCTGCAAACAGTTTTGCCATTTGCGACGGCAAGGTCGCCACCAGGTCTGGTTGCGCTGCCAAATGGGCTGCCACTTGATAATGACGAGTAAACACCCGGATGTGACGCTGCAATCCAAGTTCCGCCAACGCTTCATCGACCCAGCCCATACGCTGACCGTCACGCTGGCTCATTCCTCGACCAATGCCGATACCGGTTTTGCTGACCCAGATGTGCGCTGAAGCCAGATACCCATCCAGATCAAACTGTTGGCTGAGCGGATTACTGGCACTCAACAGACAGGAGAAGCTGTCGTGCCACAAGCTGGCCTGATAAAACGCCTGTGGCAGTCGATCAAAACGATTGATCGCCATGTCGACTTTACCTTGCTCTAGATCGTGGAAACTGACATCGCTGGGCGTCAGCACATCCAGACATATGTGTGGTGCCTCTACGCGCAATGACGCCACCAAGGGCGCTAGCAGTGTTGATTCAGCATAGTCGCTGGCCATGATGCGAAACGTACGCTGGCTATTTTCGGGCGCAAATTCTGATGTTGGCATCACCGTCTGTTCAATCGCCGACAGAATCTGTCTGACCATCGGCTGCAGTTCAGCGGCCCTTTCGGTGGGAGTCATGCCCGCGCTGGTGCGCACCAGTAAAGGATCATGAAACAACTCGCGCAGACGGCGCAGTCCATTGCTGAGTGCAGGTTGTGTGATGCCCAACTGCTCGGCAGCCCGGGTGACGTTTTTTTCACGTAGCAGCACATCCAGATAAACCAGCAGGTTGAGATCAATGCGGGAGAGATTCATAAGAAAAATAGTTCTGCATCAGCGATAAATTGCGCTGATTATGCCCCTGTTATGACACAGGGGCCAGCAGACTGTTTAACATCAGGCGGCACGCGCTCCGAGATCACGCAGTGTATGCACTGTTGCGCCCTGAGGGGTCAAATCAGAATCTATAGACTGCTTGACCGCTGTCCAGAAAATCAGCTGCAAATTTCCACGGCGATCTTCAGTCAGCGCCGAGCAGTTTTCTACCCAGTCACCATCGTTGCAGTACAAGGTGCCGTTTACTGTGGTGACTTCCGGGTGATGAATGTGTCCACATACAATGCCATCCAGACCGCGTTCGCGCGCATAGGCGCAGCCAATTTCACGATAACGGGTGATGGCCTCTGCAGCGCCTCTGACATGGCTCTTTAAGAATCCTGCCAATGACCAGTAGTCGTGCCCTCGCCAGACGCGATAGCGGTTGTACCATCGGTTCACAAACATTAGCGACCTGTAAGCTTTATCGCCAATCCACGCATGCAGGGGACCAAAACAGACTTCCTGGTCAAATTGATCGCCGTGCATCAGCAACAGTTTTTTGCCATTGGCCAGCGTGTGGATATACTCGCGATGAATTTCGATGTCACCCAGCGCCATGCCGTCATATCGCTGGGCAGGTTCGTCGTGATTACCCGGCAGATAAATCACCCGGGTGCCTGTTGATGGCATTTGCATAAACCGGTGCAGCAGTTTGTTGTGCGTCTCGGGCCAGCAAAATTGTCGGCTCATGGCCCACATGTCGATGATGTCACCGATCAGATACAGGGTATCTATGCGACTGTGATCCAGAAAATCCAGCAGAAAATCAGCTTTGCAATCGGCGTCCCCGAGATGAATGTCTGACAGAAAAACCGTTCGGTAGTGCGTTAGCTTGGCCATCAAGATGCTCCAGAGTCTCATTTGATGGAATTGCAGTGTACGCAGTCTGGATGACAGTGGGATTAAGGATTAAAGACACTTCCATGACAAATAAGGCTTTTTTGCAGTTTCGGGATAAAAAAAAGCCCGACCATGGGCCGGGCCAAACCGTCTAACTCGTCATACCTTGCTCACGAAACACCAGACTGGTTCACGTACCAGTCACGCCTTACTGCCTGTCTTGAGCTTGATACGATGCCTGTGTAAAAGTGGTTCAGTATAACCACTCGGTTGTAGCTCAGCCTTGAATACCAGATCACAGGCTGCCTGAAATGCCACGCTGTTTTCAAAATCTGGCGACATGGCGTGATAGTGCGGGTCGCCGGCATTTTGCTGATCAACAATGACCGCCATGCGTCGCAAGGTCTGCTGTACTTGTTCAATGCTGCAGATCCCATGATGCAACCAATTACCAATATGTTGACTTGATATACGCAAGGTAGCGCGATCCTCCATCAGTCCGGTGCCTGCAATATCGGGCACCTTTGAACAGCCAATGCCTTGATCAATCCAGCGCACCACGTAACCCAGCAAGCCTTGGGAATTATTATCCAGCTCTTGTTGAATCTGCTCCGGACTCCAGCAACCCGGCGGCGCAAGAGGTAAAGTCAGCAAATCATCCAATGGCAACATTTCTTGTTGTGCCAGTCGGCGTTGCACACAGGCAACATCGACCCGATGGTAATGCATGGCATGTAAGGTCGCTGCCGTTGGCGAAGGTACCCAGGCACAACTGGCACCTGCACAAAGCTGTGCAATTTTTTCTTTCATCATGGCGCCCATTTCATCTGGCATCGCCCACATACCTTTGCCAATTTGTGCGCGTCCCGACAACCCACATGCCAGCCCGATAGCCACATTGCGATTTTCGTAGGCTTTGATCCAAGGGCTGGATTTCATATCCGCTTTGCGCACAAACGCACCGGCCAGCATGCTGGTATGAATCTCATCCCCGGTACGATCCAGAAAACCAGTATTGATAAAAATCAGTCGTTCGCGGGCCTCATAAATACAGGCTTTGAGATTGACGGAGGTTCTGCGCTCTTCGTCCATGATGC
>JAUSPW010000082.1 GCA_030652635.1 Pseudohongiella sp.
TTTTTTAGGTGCGCTCGGGGCTGACACTAGCAGCACCAAGGCCACCAGAATGGGGGAGAGGATCAGTGAGAACGTGAACACGCCGGCAAAGCCCACCGAACGATTACGCCCCAAAAAGCCGACAAGTGCGCAGATAGGGACGTAGATCATGAGCAGAATCGGGTCGAACATCATCCTCTAACTCCAGACAAGCACAAAAGATTTACAACAAACTCTTGTTCACACGCGGACGTGTGAGTTTCGAAACGCTAAATGAGCCGCGTGCTGTACTGTTAGCACGCGGCCCTGGCCAGACTCACGCCTTGGCTGATTTAGACGTAAACGCACTCTTCAGATCGTCTTTGATTTTGTCGACATCGAAGTTTGCCAGCGAGCCACCACCTTCGAAATGATTGACAAATACTTTTCCGACAGCGTATGTCGCGGCAGCACCCAAAGCGCCCAGGCTCAATCCACCGGCAACAGCACCTAAACCAGGCACAACCTTCAATGTTGAAAAAGCAACTGGCGCGGCAAGACCCGCTGTCGCAAGTGTGCCTAACATCGCTGCAACGGTGGTCTTGATGGCTTCCTGTTGTACTGTTTTGCCATACAGCTGTGACAGATCACTGACCATCTTCACCTGAACAGCAGCAAGGCCAGCCAGATCAAGATAAGGGACAGGAATAAAACCTGCCGCAGCGCTCCACTTGCATTTATTTGAAATAATCGCTGATGCCTTATCCAGTCGCTCTGACTTTTCAACATCCTGGATTTCTACCTGATTTTCGATAGAGGTTTCGCTGTTAGCTTGATTTTTAGTATCCATATTACACTCCTTGCAAAATAAGCTGCTGGTTAACTAGATTTAGCCGCCGTAGATGTTTTTACGGACGCTTTAGGAAAAATGGAGCAGGCCACAGAAAGAGTGTCCAGCATGAATTTCTTACTGCACTTAGTGCAAAGTCAATATCCCAAATTTAACCCTGTGATTCAAGTTCTTTCTCGGTATGCGTGCAGACTTGAAACTCACTCGCACCGTTAATGAAATCAACAATCATCCTGGTGCTGCTGACGGGATTGTCCAGCATAACCGCGTGCCCTGCCCTTGGAACAACCGAAAGCTTGCCACGCGCCCCCAACAATTTTGTCATTTTAACCGCAAGCGCTTGCTCCAGAATTGACGATGCCTGACCACGCACGATGTGCACAGGCAGATTGAGCGAACCCAGTGCCTGCCAGATTTGCTCACTCAACTCCCCTTTGTTTTTGTGCTGATTACGGAATTCTGGATTTTTGTGCCAGATACCAGGTGTGAACGCAGGATCTGTCTTGGGTACAAATTTACCTTGGTGAATCCGCAAACCAAAGCGCGCGATATGCGCCAATGCAGCGGTATCTGCCATCATGTAAATCCGCGCCAGACTCTGGTGGTAAGACTCAGCATCAGCATAACAAGCAGGCAAATTCATCACATCATTGACCAGTCGCTCACCTGCTTCTGGACTGACCTCCGGACCAGCATCAACAATTGTCAGCGAGGCCACGCAACGTGGCTGCGCTGCAAGCGCCAATACGGCCACTCTTGCACCTAGCGAATGCCCCACGATATGAATGCTTGCATCGCCAAAATCACGCAGAAAATCTTGCAAATCCTCTGCAAGTTGCCAATGAGAATACTTTTGCTCCGGGTCCCAGTCCGAGTCCCCGTGCCCACGATGATCCAGACAAATCACGTGATACCTATCTTGCAGAGCGCCGACCATTCCGTCCCACACATGGGCATCATTGGTAAAGCCATGCAGCAAAATGCAGTAGCTCGCAGCCTCTGCAAGCTTACCGGACTGGCTCAAACAAGGATGCCATAAATAGTGCAGCCGCACGCCATCCCTGGTTCGAAAAAATCGACTTTCCATTACCTATTCGCCGTACAGAATTTCAAGGATGCCCTCAAGCATCACTTCATTGACGTTGGAAATTATAAAATTGCCCTCGGCATCAAATTCCGTCAACAGCGTGCGATTCAGCAGCACAGCCATCGCTGTCCCGGTGCCGATCACATCATTGGCGTTGCGATAGTGGTACTGCCAGGAAGCGTCGTAACCCACTATCTGACCCCTGTGACCAAACGCCTGAATGCCTAAATCCTGCACCACACCCTGTAGCATGTTGATGCCCTCGCCAAAGGCGTTACCAACTTGAAAAGGCTCACGCATCAATGCCTGGGTGGCTGGGCTTAACAACTGACCTTCCATCACGGCATTTGCCCATTTCACAAGATCAGCCGCAGTCGAGATCATGGCGCCTGAACCCATTGTGTATGACGGGTCAGTGTTTGACCTTTCCACATCGGTATACGGAAAGCCAAACAGGTCAGCCACAAACTCGCCCTGATTATCAGCCCAGTTGATGTAACCACGCGCGTAAGTGCCTTCCAGTTTGAGCTGGCCGGGTGATGGCACAATGGTGTCTGTCAGCCCCAATGGCTGGACAAAGCGGGTTCTAATTTCATGTTCCCAGCTATTGTGAGTGAGCATTTCCGCAATTTCTTGCAGCAAAACGTAATGCGTATTCGAGTAGTTCCATTGCTCACCCGGCTTATTGATCAGGTAGCGACGCGCTTCTGTAGCATTGTTTTTGGCAAACGATGAATTGACGGCTGCGCCGATATTGGCCAGTTCGCCAGGGGCATAAACAAATCCTGGCATACCGATATAACGCACAAACCAAAGATCGGTCATTTTCGGCTCAACATCCATGGTGACGCCAAAGTACCACTCAAAATCCGGAAATTCGTCAGTGAAACTGAAAATACCCGCGGTGTGATTGAGCAGCATTTTGACTGTGGTGACATTGCCATCGGGAAACTTGCCCGGGAAGAATTCATCGAGCTTTTGATCCAGGCGCAGCTTACCCTCGTCCACCAATTGCATAATCAGCATCCCGGTAAACGACTTTGTGGCGCTCCCGATTCTAAATTGATGTGCGGGCGTCATCGCCTCGCCTGTGCTGGTATCTGCAACACCCGCCGCGGTGTGCCAGATTTGACCGTCAGGTAACTCAATCGACAGGCTTACCCCCGGGATAGATTTTTCGTGCAAACGTGAAATCATATAACTCTGAATTTCCAGTTTCTGGAAATTGATTTCAGCGGCATCGACGCTATAGCTGATTGCCCCAGCATTCACATTTTTTGCTGAAGCGGCAAGCGCCGGGTATTGGCTGCTGAAGCTGGCCGATGTCAGGCTTGTTCCTGCCAATGGCGCTGCAAGCGCCTGCTTCATTGAAGACGTGATCTGAATGCCATTGACACTATTGCTGTCTGTATCCAGCAATCCTAGCACCTGCAAAGAACGCTCGTAGGCTGGATCTTTTTCACCTAGCGTAAACAGTGATGCATACGCAGTTGCTGTTGTGCTTGCCGGGTCTTTTGCGATCGGATTACCCAGCTCAAGCGCCCCGATGCTGAACGCAACTGCACTGCCGTCAACAGCATAGAATCTGCCTTGAGAGTCGGTTACAGCCCTTTTAGTCCCGGACACATAGTCAAGCCCAGCAATAGGCACAGACAGTTTTGCAGGCGTCACTGGCCAGATATTCCTTAACTGAAACATGGGTGCCGACGCGGTTAATGAAAACAATGCGTCCATTTCTACCGCGTAATGTTCACCTTCCATTTCAAAAACCGGAATGGTTAAAGTATTACCTGCAAAACGCGCGGCATGATCATGGTAGCTGTCAGGTGCCGCGGCCTCACCTATGCGCCTGGAATCGGAGACTTGCAGAATTTCGGCGCCTGAGGAGGAAATCAGCGAAAGCTCAACACGGTACAGACTTCCCTCAAAAGCCATGACCGGCAGCACAATTTTGCCGTTGGCGTATATGGGTATTTCTCTACCGTCGATACTGCCAGCATTGGCGCTGTATGCAACACTGCTTGTCCATATTAACGACATAGCCAGTATCAGCGACTTGCCATTGAAATGCTGCGAGCGCAGCCAGCGGCCTGCTTTTGGCAAATGAGTAGTCATGGGCATTCCTTTCTGAAATGATTGAAGATGATAAATCAGTAGCCAGCGAGTCTGCGCCGTACCCTTTGCCAGCAAGTGCGCATGGTCTCCGACCCAAACAAACCCGGAGGCCACGCAATGTGCATTTCCAGTGCGTAATCTACAACATAAAACTCCATATGCAGAGGAACATCGACAGGCGATGTCAACGCCATGGCATTTTGAAATACTTTACCGGTCAGGCTGAATAACTGATTGGTGTCCAGATTATCAGAAAACTCACCAAGATAATTGAAACTCAACAGCGCTGGCAGCGCCCCACACAACGTGGGTTCAGCAGCCACACAGGCAAATATATCCGGCTGAAAACAAGTATCTGACTTTAGCATACGACTCGCCTGTAGCAGAGCGTCAGAGCCCTTGAACACGTCTGTATCAACATTAAACAGACGTGCGCGAGTCAGCCAGGCTACCTGATGAGACAGATCCAGATCACCATCGCGACCGTGACTTTCCACCATAATCGGTACTTCCTTGATAGGTAGCATGTCACCCAGTTCACTGAGAGCCGTTGCCAACAGCAGATCCTGCAGTTTGAAATCGGTGTGCTGCTGTTCTGACATTCTGCGCAAAGCTTCTCGCAGTCTCGTCAGCTCAGTAGCTTCAATCTGCAGATGCAGAGTTTCCAGTTCACCATGCGTGCCGCAATCAAGCGCCAGAGTATCCATGGTGCAAACCGCTCTGTGGTAACTATCCGACACTGCTGGCAGTATTTCGACTTGTTCCGCCGAGCGCGCTGCTGTGATTTCTGCAAGCAAATGTTGTGGTCTGAGGTGCGATGACAAAAACTCCTCATTATCAACTGCACTGTATTCAACTGCACTGTCTTCAACTGCGCTTGCCAGCATGGCCCGTGTCAGTGCATTGAGGTCTGCAATCAGAATACGCAGTGATACCCAATCGGCGATCAGGTGATGCAGTGACAGCACCAGCGACTCGCTGTCGCCATTTGTTCCCTGCACCAGCACGCAGCGGAATAAAGGCCCTGTTGCCAGTGCAAAGGGGGAACAGGCGAGTTCTTCAATTGCCAGATCATCGGCTTGCTGCATATTTGCGCATGTGCGCTGATAACAAGTGAGCACTTCATCTACATCGAGCGATTCCCGTATTTGCTGTATCCAACTACCGTACTGCTGGTAAAAACACGCGCGCAGGGAATCGTGATTTTGTATCAGCACAGACAGAGCTTTCTTCAACAACGCGACTGAAACACCGCGTGGCATTTTCAGTTCAGTCACAATATTGAAATGCGCAGCTGTTTGCGCGTCGCGTGAACGTAAAAACCAATTTTGAATTGGCAGCAAAGCGATGTTGCCAACAAGTGGTTTGTGGTGTTGTTCAGCCACACACCAAGGCAATATCATCGTCGCCAACTCTGCTAACAGCGCAGAGGCAAAGAAGTCCTTTAATGTGCAGCTATAGCCTTTTGCCCTGAGTGTGTTGATGACTGTCAGCGCTTTGATCGAATCGCCGCCCAAGGCAAAAAAATCATCATGACGGCCCACACGTTCGGTTTTGAGTACACGCTGCCAGGCTTGGGCAAGTATGTGTTCTGCTTCCGTAACAGGTTCCACAAATCCGGCGGCCGGGGATAGAGCATGCAGGGAGGCAAATTCAAGCAATGCAGCGCGATCGATCTTTCCTGCAGAGGACAGCGGAAAGACATCGAGCAACAATAAAATACCGGGAACCATATGGCGCGGCAACGCGGTACCAAGTTCTGCCTGAATCCTCGATTTTAATGGCGTGTCACCCACCGTCTGAGCTGATTGAGCCAGGCAAACCAACAACAGCCCCAATTCTGGATGAACAAGCGCAATCGCATCGCTGACGCCGTCGACACTACGCGCGGCATGTTCGATCTCACCAGGTTCAATACGATATCCCCGTATTTTGATTTGTGTATCCGTGCGACCAAGGTATTCGAGCAGACCGTCTTCACGCCAGCGCACCAGATCTCCGGAGCGATACCAACGGCTTTGTTCCGGTTCGCCGGCAATGGAACCAAACTTCTGTGCGCTGAGCTCGGGCGCCGCATAATATCCTGCAGCCAGCGTTGCACCACCAATGTACAACTCACCGGCACTGCCCACAGGAACACGCGCACCGATGGCGTCGCGCACACTCAGCAATACCCCGGGCAGCGGTTTGCCGATAGGCACACCAAAAGGCCATTCATCCTGTTCCTTCACCACATAGGTGCTGGCACACACCGACGTTTCAGTTGGGCCATAGGCATTTATCACCCGTAGCGACGCTGCGTAGTGCCGCATATCTGCGGCAATGGCCGCCTCCCCTGCGGTGATCAGTACACGCAGTTTGCCAAGTGGCCGTTTGTCGAGCGCGCGCAGGAATACGGGCGGCAGTGTGATCACGCTGATTTTTTTGTCACACAACCAACGCATAAACAGCTCAATGTCACTGCGTGTTTCATCCGGGGCGATTGTCAGCGACGCCCCGGTACCCAATGCGAGGAATATTTCCGACAGCGAGGCATCAAATGTCAGCGCAGCAAATTGTGCGCACACATCATCGTGTTTGACATCAAATGCAGGTATCTGTTGTTCTATCATTGCAGCAAATGCTGCATGGGAAATCTGCACACCTTTGGGTTTGCCGGTCGATCCGGACGTAAAAATCATGTAGGCGATATCGGCGTCGCTGCGCCTTACCAAGTCGCAGCATGTGTGGTCAGGCACATCGGTATAGCGCCGATGTTGTAACGCAGGAAGCTGAACTTGGAGTTTTTGCGTCAATACGCTGGCAAGTTCTGCCCCCGGCTCGTCTGTGCTCAGCAGAATATCGACCGCACCTTCGAGGATGATCATTTGCAGCCTGTCTACCGGGTTGCCCATATCCAGTGGAATGTAGACTGCGCCTGCATTCATCACACCGAGCATCGCAGCAATACTGCGCGCGCCGCGCTTGCCGATCACACCAATATGGGTCTGTTTATGGCTTGAGACTGGTATCGCAGCAAAAAGCAGCGCACTTATGCGCTGCATTTCCGCATCGAGTTCAGCGTAAGACCAGTCAACCACGGTGTCGCTGATCCTGCCTGTCGCCGTCGCGGCAACATGGCTGAACAACGCGGGTAGCCATGTCTGTTTGCTGTCGACCACTTCTCTGTCAGGTGCAGAACTTTCAAATGTCTGAACGCGTGCAAGATCACTCTCCTGCAGCCATGGCACTTGCACCGTTTTTTTACTGTGACTATCAGTAAGGCCTTTAATGACCCGATCAACACAACGCAGAATCAGGCTGATGTTCGCAGCCGAATAAATGATGCTGTCGTATTCTGCAATCAGCTTCAGTGT
>JAUSPW010000005.1 GCA_030652635.1 Pseudohongiella sp.
TCGCCAAAAAGGCGGAATCGTCAGGCGAGTTCCAGGTCAGTGAAAAAGCGGCGTAAGCGGCCCCGCCGTAGTCTGTTGATATAGCAATCGACGCAGCACGTTCAATCTGATCCTGTGCCTGAGCACGCTCAATGGTAGCAACCTGGCGCTGAATCTCGGCTTGTCCCAGTACCAATGCCAGTGCACAGATCAGCGACAAGACCAGCCAGGTCCATCGAGTGGTGCGATTGCTGCTGACAAAACGCGCTTCGCGAAGAAAATCTCTGGCCGTAATCATGCTTTACCTGCCTTGTCAGCAATCTTTCTGATCAACATAAAACCAAGCACCAGCCAAAGTGATAACACCAGTAACAATGGCGATGCTGCCGCCAGTCGCTCATGGACAGGTGAGGGCATAAAATTGAAACTCTGCAAACGTTGCCAGAATTCCGGATTGACGCGGGTACGTTGCTCGGCTTCATAGTCGACACTGCGTTGCGCATCATCCGCATACGCCAGTTCGTTTGCATGCAGTGAATTGAGTTCCTGAATCAATGCAAAACGATGGGCTTCGGCCTCATCCAGAAAACGTTGATGATTGATCAGGTCTGTCCCCGCTGCGCGCATCGACAGACTACGAATCGCGAGGTAGGGGCTGATCAGCGAAAACGCTGTGATGACATTGGATTGTTGGCGCTGCGTTGCATGCAGTTGCCCCGCATATTCATTCATCACAGCAGAGCCGGCGGCTTCGCCTTGCAGGGAAACCAGTCCCCGATAGTTGACCGGCAGGTCTTCAATACGGCTTACCCCATACTGAGCCAGCACTTGTTCCTGAAAACTCTGGAAGCCGGCATCGTTAATGTTATGGCTGTCACCCACTGTGCGCATGTCGCGCTGAATCAGAATATCCATTTCGGTCTGGGTCTGGGACGGGTACAGATTAGCTGCCACATCAGCAGCAATGCGGGGAATCAGCACGGTCGTTGATGCCCAGATAATCATCAGCGTAATCAATGCGGTGCGTGCTGTTTTTGCAAATGCCGACACCGCAACAATCAGCATGACCCAGAATGCGAGATACGCCAGATGTCCTGCCAACATCAGGGCGGCAGACAATAGCTCAGAGGGATAACGTACCACCAACCACAATACGGCAATCAGCAGTGGTGCGGCTGCCATTGCCGCCACGCCACCAATCGCTAACGCTTTACCTTGAATTAACGTGGCAGGTCTGACACCTTGGGCTACCAGTTGCAGCAAGGTGCCTCGTTCGCGCTCGCGAACCACGCTGCCATAACCGATCAGAATCAGCAGCAGTGGTGTGATCACCTGCAGCATAAAGGCAGGGGAGATTGCGCCTAATCTTGTCAGCACAGACGTTTCGCGCGCTTCTGCAAATGTCGCTGTATTGCGTCGATGACCTTCCAGAAAAATAGAGCGGCCGGTGTAGGTGTCCACGCCGGGATCAATCGTCGATAAAGGTGCCGGATTGCGAAACACATAGTGGCCATAGTGCACAACACGGTGCGGATGGCGAGCGGGCTGATTGCGAAACGCTTCCTCGGCCTCACGCTGATAACTGGCGCGTACCTCAGCCTCGTTGGTCAACTGGATGGCTGACGTGCCGGCTGCCACTGCGATCAACGCCAGCATCATGACAATCACTGTGAGGGCCAATCGTGTGCGAATCAAATGCTGCCATTCACCACTGGCAACACGGGCTGCGATACTCATGCTGCCTCCTTGCCGGCAAACGCCCGTTTGACCGTATCGACATCTACGTGTTGACGTTGCCCCTGACTGTCCAGCGTGGCTTCAAACTGATCCACCAATCGTCCATCGCGCAGAATGCCGATGCGGGAAGAGACTTCGCAGGCACCAAACAGATCGTGTGTCACCATCAAAATTGCAACACCACGCTGGCACAATGATGTCAGCAGTTGATTAAATTCCTCTACGGCAATGGGGTCCAGTCCGGAGGTAGGTTCGTCCAACAAAAGCACCGGTGTTTTGCGCAGCAAGGCCAGTGCAATGGCTACTTTCTGGCGCCTG
>JAUSPW010000266.1 GCA_030652635.1 Pseudohongiella sp.
TCAGCCTGTTTCCTGACAGTGGCGCCGACTCCCGCAGCGCGCCACGCATTGGATTGCAGCGCCTACTCGGCTTGCGCATTCTGGTCGCCGGCAGCAGTCTGGCCGGCGCATTGCTATTTAACCTATTTTCACCGCTTGAGCTGCCATTGCTGCCCGTCGCGCTGGTACTGAGCGGCATTGTGTTGTCGGTTTTGATAGGTTACTGGCGTGTCAATCATGCCGGGCTTATCACACACGGCGAGCTGGTAATGCAACTCGGGCTCGACTTTGTATTTGCCACTATTGTCTTGATGTATACGGGAGGCTCGAGCAATCCGTTAATTTCGTATCTGCTGGTCCTGCTGGCGGTAGGCGCGACCTTGTTGCGCAGCCTATGGGCACACCTGTTTGCCCTGCTGGCGATTCTGATCCACACGGCCTTCCTTGCTTACGGCATCATCAGCGATGAGCACAGTCAGCACATGCCTAATTTTCAACTGCATCTGGTAGGCATGTGGGTTACGTTTGTAGTCAGTGCGGCTCTGATCACGACCTTTGTCAGTCGCATGGCTGCGGCCATTCGCAGCAGAGAACTGACACTGGCAAAGTCACGCGAAAACGAGTTGCGAAATGAACAGCTGGTTGCTATTGGGTCACTTGCCGCAGGTACAGCACATGCGCTGGGCACCCCCTTATCAACCATGGCTGTATTATTGTCCGATCTGGATGGACTGACTGAAGTACAGCTGCGCAACACCGAGATCAAAGCGGACATCCACCTTTTGCGTCAACAAGTCGTGCGCTGCAAGCAGTCGCTGGATCAGTTGACTCATTTCTACCACAAAGGTGATCAGCAACAAGTCGGCCGCATGCGCATGGGTTCGTTGCATGACGCCGTGAGTGATTACATTGTCAACATACACCCACGTGCCGTTATCGAATTTACAATTGATAATAATTGTCGCGAATCCTGGATCCCTGCGGATATCACAATCCGTCATGCGCTGATCAACATTATAGAAAATGCCATCCGTGCGGCTCACAAACTGGTCACCGTGCATTATGGCTTTGATGAAACGCGCGCAGGTACCGCATTGATCAAAGTTCAGGATGACGGCGATGGCATTCCGGCCGAGGTAATGGAAAGCATGGGCGAACCGTTTATCTCGTCGCGCGAAGGCAGCATGGGTCTGGGTATATTCCTGGCCAACTCAACCTTGCAACGTCACGGCGGCAGTATCGAAATGTTTAATGTGCCGGGTGCTGGCGCCCTCACCTGTATCCACCTGCCTTTAACTGAAAATAAACCCAGCGGTGAATCAACACTATGAATGACAGTACGCACAAACGATCATTACTGATGATTGAAGATGACGAAGTTTTTGCGAGTGTCAGTTCGCGTGCGTTGACCCGGCGCGGCTACGATGTTGTCCTGGCCAACAGTATCGATACCGCCAGGGATTTGATTAGCAGTCAGCAGGTGGCCTATGCCATTGTAGACCTCAATCTGGCAGGGCATTCTTCCCTAGAGTTGATCCCGACATTACGCGCACGCAATCCGGATGCACGCATACTCATGCTCACCGGCTATGCCAGCATCGCAACCGCGGTAGAAGCCATCAAACTGGGCGCAGATAACTATCTTGCCAAACCCGCCGATATTGATGAAATTCTGGCAGCACTGGACGACGATTCCGATGAGGAAGAGCATGATGCTCAGTTTCAGGAACCCATGTCCGTGCGCCGTCTTGAGTGGGAACACATTCAAAAAGTATTGCTGGAAAACCATGGGAACATTTCTGAAACCGCACGACAACTAAAAATGCATCGCCGCACATTACAAAGAAAGCTACAGAAGAAGCCCGTTGCCGGCTGAGCAACTGTTCGCAATTGGCATAAATTTTCTGCAAGCCGTGACTTTGCGCTATAAGCTTGATTGATAAAACATTTATGTCAGGCTTTAATGACTTTCGGCACTCGGGCGCTTACTATGCGCGTGGTATAAAACGCCGTCATGACTCATCACAAGATTCCCGTCAGGTTTGCCTGCCCAGGGAACGCCAAAAAGCAGCACAAAACAACAACAAAAATAAGTAACCCCTTTCGTCGGCCTTTGGCGCTGATAGACACTGCACGAAGTATGAATGGAATTTACTGCAAGACAGCACTCAAACGCGGAGCCTTACTTAAGTGAAAAAACAATACTGGGTCGCCATCGGCCTGTTTATCTTTCTTGTTATATGGATGTTTCTGCCACGCGAGCAAAACGTAGCAGTCGAAGACAGGTACGCAATGCCCGAGACCGACAGATCGGTCACCGCTATCCCGGCCGGCTCTCCGGTTGACGTCAGTGCCAGCGGCTTTAACGTTTTGGTCAGCAAGGTCAACGTAAGCACTTATACTGAAACGGTGAACGTTCGCGGTGTCACACAAGCATTCCTCCACGTACAAATTCTGGCAGAAGCGGCCGGCCGCGTGACTGCTACTCCGGTGGCGCGCGGTGCGCGGGTCAATCGCGGTGATGTCCTGTGCGAAATTGCTGTTGATAACCGCGAAGCGGAATTGCAAGAGTCACGCAGCCGTGAACTCCAGGCGAAACTGGAATACGAAGGATCTCTTGGTTTGCGCGAACGCAACCTGGTCTCCGAAGTGTCAGTGGCACAACTAAAATCTGCACTTGATTCAGCTACAGCTGCCGTTGGCCGCGCAGAACTCGCGCTGAGTCGCACAAAAGTGCGGGCGCCATTCAGCGGCATACTTGAAACCCGCGCAGTTGAAGTGGGTGACTACCTGAACATGGGCGCACAATGCGGTTCCTTGCTGGACGACCAGCCCATGTTGTTGGTTGGCCAAGTGCCTGAACAGAATGTCAGCAAACTGATCATCGGAAACACGGTTGAAGGCGTACTGGTGACAGGACAGCGCGTCACCGGCCGACTGACTTACATCGCACGCGCAGCTGACCCGGTTTCACGAAGCTATCGTATCGAAGTTGAATTGAATGCGGGCCAGGAGCCTATCCGTCAAGGCATCAGCACTGAAATTATGGTTGCCGCGTCTGACATTGCAGCGCACATGATTCCCCCGTCCGCCATTACGCTTGATGACGCGGGTGTTGTGGGTGTGAAAGCGATCAATTCGAATAATGTTGTGGTGTTTTACCCGGTCAATATTGTTGGCGAAAGCACACAAATAGGCACACCAGGATTCTGGGTAACAGGATTGCCATCTGAGGCCATTCTGATCACGCTGGGCCAGGAACTGGTTTTCCCGGGCCAGACAGTCCGCACTAACACTGATTGGTCACGTCTATGATCTATTTCAAGGCAGCACGCGACAGGGCACGAACTTCCCTGACAATTTTTGGTGTGATAATTCTGGCGGGATTTCTATCGTTCCGCTCCATCCCGGTCGAACTCAACCCGGATGTAACGGTGCCAATTATCATCACAACCATTATTCACCCAGGCATTTCTCCGGAGGATGCTGAGCGACTGCTGGCCAGACCAACAGAGATTGAACTGAAAAATGTGGATGGCATCACTGAAATCCGTTCATTCTCCAGCGAGAGCAGTGCCACCATCATTACGGAGTTTGACGTCAGTTTTAACGCCGATTTTGCGCTCAATGATATTCGTTCGGCACTGGACCGCGCCAAAGCACGTTTCCCTGCCAATACCGAAGAGCCGATTATCCAGGAAGTGTCTGCAGCAACCGTTCCGGTTGTGCAGATAGCGTTGGGCGGTGACGGTGTAGCGGAACGGACCAAACTGCAAATCGCACGGGTTTTACAACGTGAAATTGAAAATCTGCCAGAAATTCTTAGTGCTGACATGATTGGTGCCCGCGAAGAATTGCTAGAAGTGGTGATTGATCCGCGCAAACTGGAAACCTACGGCATTACAAATGCCCAGATCGTGCAGGCAGTCACCAGTAACAACCGTTTGATTCCGGCAGGCATACTCAATACTGTCGGTGGCAGCTATGCGATCAAGTTGCCCGGTCTGATCGAAACCGCGCAGGATTTGTTTCAATTGCCTATCGCAGCCAATGCTACCGGGGTGGTGGTATTGAGTGATGTAGCCGATGTGCGTCGCACCTTCAAAGATGCAGAACGATATGCATATGCTAATGGTGATCAGGCAATTTCCCTTGATGTCCAAAAACGCAAAGGCGCCAATCTCATTCTCGCCATGGACAAGATCGATGTGATCGTAAGGGAAATGCGCTCACAGATTCCGCCAGGTGTAGAGATCACTTACCTCAACAACACGATTCCACTGGTCATTGAACAGAACTCCAGCCTGCAAGGCAATATGCTGTCGGCCATGGCACTGATCATGATGGTTGTCGTGGCCGCGGTGGGTGTACGCTCAGGCATTCTGGTTGCGATGGGTGTACCGTTCTGCTTTTTCTTTGCGTTTATCATCATTTCGCTGCTGGGCTACACCTATAACTTTATGGTGATCTTTGGCCTGCTGCTTGCGCTCGGTATGTTGATCGACGGCGCCATTGTGTTGGTGGAATATGCTGACCGTAAAATGGCTGAAGGGTATAACCGGGAAGATGCGTACGAAGAAGCCGTTTCGCGTATGTTCTGGCCCATCATCTCGTCAACATTAACCACACTGGCTGCATTCCTGCCATTGCTGTTCTGGCCAGGTGTTGCCGGTGAATTCATGAGTTATCTGCCTACCACGGTGTTTGCGGTGCTCATAGGCTCCTTACTGTACGCGTTGCTTTTTGCGCCGTTAATAGGATCATTTGTTGGCAGCCGCGAGGCCCACAAACATATTGATGTCACTAAAAACGACGACACCTTGGTGAAAGAGTTCAAAGGTCCAATTCGTGCGTATGTTGGTATTCTGCGGTTTGGCATACGCAATCCAGGCGTGATATTTCTGGGCGCCACGGCAGTGTTGGTAGGCATTGTGATGGCCTATGTCACCTTGGGACGCGGTTTTGAATTTTTTACCAGCGTTGATCCTAGCCAGACACGTGTGCAGATTTTTGCGCGCGGAAATTACTCGCCTGAAGAAATTCGCGATATCGTCACGCAAGTGGAAGATCGCATCGAAGCTGTCGGACACTTCAAGAGCATCGTAACCCAGTCGGGCGCCAGCCGCAGTATGGGTGGCGGTCAAGGTGCAGCGCCTGATCTGGTAGGTACGATATTCCTGGAATTCACTGACCGTCGCGAGCGCGACATCAATGGATTCGAAATCGAGAATCTCTACCGGGAAGCTATTGCTGATCTGCCGGGTATCCGTGCCGAAATTTCAACACCAGAACAGGGTCCACCCGTAGGCAAAGAGCTTCAACTGGAATTTTATGGTGAAGATTTACGCACCCTGATCAGCGAAGCTCGTCGGGTTCGTAATTACCTTGAGACTGGCATGGAAGGCTTGATCGATGTGGATGACACCACGCCAGTTCCTGGCATCGAATGGGAAATCACTGTGGATCGTGCCCGGGCAGCCATGTCAGGTGCAAGCATGCAGGAGATAGGCACTGCCATTCAGTTGTTGACCAATGGGGTGCTGATGGGCGACTACCGCCCAGACGATAGCGAAGAAGAAGTCGAAATCCGTGTACGCTACCCCGAAGAATACCGTGGCATCGAGCAGATCGACAATATTCGCATCAATACTGCCGGCGGACTGGTGCCTATCAGCAGCTTCATCACGCGTGAACCATTGCCCAGCGTCAGTTCAATCCAGCGCGTTGACAGTGAGCGTGTAGTTTACGTCAGGGCTAACCCTGCCCCTGGCATTATTACTGACAACAAGGTGAGTGAGCTGGAGCAGTGGCTGCAAGTCAATCCCATGGCTCCGGGTGTCAACTACCGTTTCCGGGGTGCCAATGAAGAACAGGAAGAGTCGATGGCTTTCTTGAGTTTTGCCTTTTTATTGGCGCTGGCGCTGATGGCGGTTGTTCTGGTTACACAGTTCAATAACTATTATCAAACACTGTTGATTTTGTCCGCCGTTCTTCTGTCAACAACGGGCGTACTGCTGGGACTGTTAATTACAGGACAGACATTCAGCGTGATTTTGACGGGTGTTGGCGTGGTGGCATTGGCAGGAATTATTGTGAATAACAATATTATTCTGATCGATACCTTTAATGTGCTCAGTCGCAATCATCCTGACTGGAGTCTTATGGATGTGATTGTACAAACCGGTGTGCAACGTCTGCGCCCAGTATTCCTGACCACATTCACTACAGGTTTTGGGTTGCTGCCACTGGCACTGGGCATCTCAATTGATCTGGCGGGGGCGGAAATCGAAGTAGGAGGTCCCGTCGCATCTCAGTGGATGCAGCTGGCAAACGCGGTGGTATTTGGCCTGGCGTTTGGTACCGTGTTGACGCTGATTGTCACACCTGCGTTGTTGGCCCTGCCCTACAAGTTGCGTAGTTACCGTGATCAGTTTGTTTCCTTGTTCCGTCGCACCAAACCGGTTCTCAGCGACTGATCAAACCAAACAGGTAACAAAAAAGCCGCTGTAATTCGAACACAAGTTCGTAATTACAGCGGCTTTTTTCTTGTCCTGTAATGATTGGTTACAACTCACTGACAGCTTTGCAATAATTTGTGACCCGCTCTATCCCTTTGAAAAGCCTGTGCTAGTATCAAATCAAGTCAGGGCCAGGTGGTAAAAGAACTTTCTCTGTTCCCCCCTGTATAACTTGGAATTTTTTCTGCCACTTGTGCCCTGACCATTATCTGCTTTAGAACCAGCCATCAGCGATACGTGCGGTTTGCCACCCAGGCCTCAACGAGCAGTAGTAACATCACCAGCAATACAATCCACCACCATAAACGTTGCGGCTGCTCGATGTCCGCGATCAATTGCGCAGTTCTGATGCGCTCAGCCACCATAGGTGTTGTTTCAGGATTGATAATGGCATCGGTCAGCGCGGCAATATCTGCTCGTCTGGAACTTGCGGCATCAGCTGCAATGTTGATCGCCAGCGTCGTGTCCCCTAGTCTCACAAAACCCGGCATCCGCGCTCGATAAAATGGATTGTCTGAACCCAGGCGTACGATAGAACCATCAGGTTCCTGCAAGTCCAGTTCGCTGCGGTCATTGGATACAAAATTCCGTAGGTC
Organism: Pseudohongiella sp.; assembly: GCA_030652635.1. Taxonomy (GTDB): domain Bacteria; phylum Pseudomonadota; class Gammaproteobacteria; order Pseudomonadales; family Pseudohongiellaceae; genus Pseudohongiella. Next base: position 7,094 of record JAUSPW010000266.1, read on the forward strand.
AATCATGTCACCGACCAGATAAGCTCGTTCGCGATTGGGCGGCTGAATCAGATAGGTCAACACTTCGTGTACAAACGGCAGGAACAAGCCTTGCAGAGGAAAGTTGCTCCAGCCTAGATCCAGCGACGAGCTGAGCAACATGGCGCGCCCCTCGCCCACCAGTCTTTCGGTCAGCATGGGAGAACCATTGTCAAAACGCATCAACACACCTGCATCTACGGCAGGCTCGGTTAACCAATAACCTTGAAAGCGGGCACCAAAGTCTACGCTCAGGGCGCGCAGCGCCGGGTGGCGTCGGTCGACATCCGCAATCAATTGATAGTCATTGCTGGCGAGCACTTCAGATGTGATCAGAGCAGCAGGACTGAGATCACCCAGACGCGCGTTGAAATCACCTGCAGATATGCGGTCACCGGGGGCCAGCAACAATGCGCCACCTTCTGTCACAAATGCCTGCAATGCCTGAAGCTGCGAGTTGTTTGACATTGCGGTATTGAGCAGCACCACGGCGTCGTGATCTTGAATGAGTGGCACCGTCAGGGCATCAGCCGTGACTGAGGTGACATCAAACGGTGAATTCTCCAGACCGCGCAAGGCCAGCACAAACCAATGTGCCTCATCGTCATACCAGTCCTGTGAAGGATCACCATTAACAACCAACACACGCATACGCGGTAAAACGTCCAGCGAAAAATACCAGCGATTATCCAGTTCAAAATCATCACCAGACAACACCAGTTCGCCCGTATAAGCGCCCGTTGCCTCCAGATTCAAGGGCACGTTAAGCACGGCCTCAGAGCGTTCATTCAACAACACGGGCTGGGCAATGCCGTTGCCCGTGGCTGGCGCCTCACCAGACTGAGCGCGCACGTTGAGCGACAATTGGCCACGATCCAGAAATACACTGCCGGTGCTGCGCACACGTGCCAGTATTTCGTAATCCGTCTGATTCTCAAGTAATTGTTGTGGCGAGCGTACATCCGTCAAACTGAGATTGCTGCTGCGTTCATCCCCCACATCAATGGGTCTGAAGCCTGTGCCTGCGGCCAGCATCCACGCGCTCTGATCTTCCTGCCGCCCCGTGCCGTCAAGGGCATCACTTTGCAGTCCGGAGGCTTTAAAGTCTGAAATCATGACAATTTGACGTTGCTCATGTTGCGACTCTTTGAGCATGTCATCCGCCAATTGCAGGGTTGGATAAAAACGTACCCGATCATAACCCGGTTCATCAAGGCTATTGATAAAGGCGCGCAAGCCGGCAATATCGCTGCTGAGTTCGCGCACCGTCAGCGTGCCATCCGCGAAAGTCAGGACAGCAGCGTCATCTCCCGCATTGAGCCCATCAAGCACGTCTAGCGCCTCGGTTTTGGCGCGCTCAAAACGATCTCCAAAACGCATACTGAGTGAGGTATCCAGCAAAATGGCAACCGACTTGGGTTCTGCGTCGATCAGCCGCGCCATCCCGCCCTGGTAAAACAGCGGTCTGGCAAAGGCAATCACCAACAAACAAATCAAGGCGGCGCGCATCAACAGTAACAACCACTGTTGAATCTGCTGGAACAGAATGAGCTTTTTGGTAGTTTGTTTCATAAAGCGCAGAGTGCCAAACATCACCTTCGGCGGGTTCTCGCGCCGGATCAGATGGATGGCAATCGGAATAGCGGCGGCTAATAATCCCAGCAAAAACAACGGTGTCAGGAACCCCATTTATGAGCTCCTTGTCCGACGGGACAAATACGATGCCAGCGCTTTATCCAAGGGCTGCGAGGTATCCAGCAGACAATAATCCACCCCACTGCTCTGGCATTTCTTTTTGCAGTCATCGAGGTAACGCTGCAGATTATCCAGATAGGCGTTGCGGATGGCCTGTGGCGAGGTGATATGGGTTTCGGCGGTTTCCATGTCCACAAACTCTGTGGATTCATTAAAGTTAAACATTAACTCCTGATTATCCAGTACATGGAACACAATCACCTCATTACCCATGGCGCGCAATTGCATCAGGGTCTTGATGGTGGCCTGTTCATCTTCCAGCATGTCACTGATCAGGATCACCAGACTTTTTTGATTGAGCGTCATG
>JAUSPW010000270.1 GCA_030652635.1 Pseudohongiella sp.
GGCCGCTTCAATCGCAGCACGAGCGCCCTTGCTCACACGCAGGCCATCAACTGTCAAGGCACGGGTTACATCGCCAGACAACATGATCTTTACGCGCTTGATGCTGCTAGTAACAACACCGGCACCAAGTAAAGTCTCTACATTTACGATATCGCCAACCACTGAAGCCAGTTCGCTGGTGCGAACTTCAGCAGTGATACGACCCACGCGAGATGTGAAACCAAATTTTGGCAAACGACGCTGCAAAGGCATCTGACCGCCTTCGAAACCAGGACGAACAGTGCCGCCTGATCGAGCCTTCTGACCTTTGTGACCCTTACCGCTGGTCTTACCCAGGCCGCTACCTATTCCGCGACCTACGCGACGTGGCGCGTGCGTACTACCGGGCGCTGGACTCAATGTATTCAAATGCATGACTTACTCCTCGCCTTCGACAAGCAACAGGTAGCGTACTTTGTTGATGATGCCGCGAACACACGGGGAATCTTCAACTTCCACGCTCTGGTGCATACGACGCAAACCCAGACCTTTCACACACTGTCTGTGCCTTTCCATCTGACCCGCAGGACTGCGAACCAGTGTCACTTTAATCATTTTCTTGGACATAACGATTAACCCAGAATCTCTTCGAGAGTTTTGCCACGCTTAGCTGCAACACTTTCTGCAGCACGCATTGTCTTCAAACCTTTGAACGTTGCGTTAACAACGTTGACAGGATTGGTTGATCCGTAGCACTTCGCCAGTACGTTCTGAATACCGGCAAGTTCAAGAATCGCTCGCATTGCACCACCGGCAATAATACCGGTACCTTCTGATGCAGGCTGCATATAGATCCTGGATGCACCGTGACGAGACTTCACAGGATACTCCAGTGTAGTGCCATCAAGTGAAACAGAAATCATGTTGCGTCGGGCTGCTTCCATGGCTTTCTGAATAGCCAGCGGAACTTCACGCGCTTTACCGCGGCCGAATCCGACACGACCATTGCCATCACCAACTGCAGTCAGTGCAGTAAAGGCGAAAATTCGACCACCTTTTACTACCTTGGCGACACGGTTTACCTGGATCAACTTCTCCTGTAAACCTTCTTCGTTTTTTCTCGCCTCGTCTTTCAGTGCCATAGTCTTAAACCCTTAGAATTCCAAGCCGCCTTCACGTGCCGCATCAGCCAAAGCTTTAACGCGACCGTGATAGTTGTAACCAGAGCGATCAAACGCCACCTTGCTGATGCCCGCTTGTTTCGCACGTTCGGCAATCAGAGCGCCAATTTTGCCGGCAGCTTCAATATTGCCCGTGGCTGTGCCACGCAATTCTTTTTCCACTGTGGAGGCACTTGCCAACACAACATCGCCAGTTGGCGCAATTACTTGCGCATAGATGTGACGTGGAGTGCGGTAAACACACAAACGGTTTACACCGAGTTCTGAAATTTTTGCCCTGGTACGTCGTGCGCGACGGATACGAGCCTGCTTCTTAACATTCATGATGTCACGCCCTAATTATTTCTTCTTCGCTTCTTTTCTGTACACAACTTCATCCGAGTAACGAATACCTTTGCCTTTGTAAGGCTCTGGCGGTCTGAATCTACGGATTTCAGATGCAACCTGTCCGAGCAACTGCTTGTCTGTTGAGCTCAACACGATTTCTGTCTGAGTTGGAGTCTCAGCGGTAACGCCAGACGGCAACTTGTAATCAATCGGGTGAGAGTATCCAACCGCAATGTTTACAACATCGCCCTGAGCCTTGGCGCGATAACCAACGCCTTGCAGGGTCAGCTTGCGCTGAAAACCTGTGGTCACGCCCGTTACCATGTTATTGATCAGGGCACGGAAAGTACCGGCAAGCGCATCCGCCTGACGGGAGTTATTCTTGGGAGAAACCTGCACAACACCAGCATCGACGACAACTTGTACGTCGTTATGCAGGATGGTATTCAAGCTACCCTTGCTGCCTTTAACAGTAACTGCGCTACCGGCAATTACTGTCTCAACACCCTTTGGCAATGTAATCGGGTTTTTAGCTACTCTGGACATAATCGTGCTCTATATGTGCTGTATCAAAGAATGTTGTGCATCAGAATACTGAGCACAAAACTTCTCCGCCGATACCGGCGGCACGGGCTTTCTTCTCTGTCATCACACCCTGGTTGGTGGACACGATGACAATCCCAAGGCCTTGACGATTGCGTGGCATTTCGTCTTTACCCTTATACTGACGAAGACCCGGCTTACTTACACGGATAATCTCTTCAATAACCGGTTTACCCTGGTAGTACTTGAGATCTACTGTCAATTGACTTTTTGCGCCGTTCTCGACTACTGCAAAGTTGCCAATGTAACCTTCATCTTTTAATACTTCACAAATCGCCAGCTTGACCTTGGATGACGGGCAGCTGACTACTGGCAGCTTGGCCATCTGGGCATTACGAATGCGTGTCAGCAAATCTGCTATTGGATCTGACATACTCATACTAGATACTCCGCTTACCAGCTGGCTTTGGTCAGGCCGGGAACGTCACCACGCATGGCAGCTTCACGCAGCTTGTGACGGCACATGCCGAATTTTCTATAAACACCGTGTGGTCGGCCAGTAATGCGGCAGCGCTTTTGCTGACGAACCGGGCTTGCATCACGCGGCAACTTCTGGAATGCAATCTGCGCTTGCCATTTGTCATCGTCACTGGCATTCACATCCGCAAGAATTGCTTTCAACGCTGCGCGTTTTACAGCAAATTTTGCAACAGTCTCAGTACGTTTCAATTCACGAGCAATCATCGAGGTCTTAGCCATCTCATGACTCCTTTGCAGCTTTTACTGCCATAGTTTTGAACGGAAAACGCATGGCTGCCAACAGCGCACGGCCTTCGTCATCGTTCTGTGCAGTCGTGGAGATGGTGATGTCCATACCGCGAATTTTATCGACTTTGTCGTATTCGATTTCCGGGAAGATGATCTGTTCAGTTACGCCCATTGCGTAATTTCCACGACCATCAAACGCCTTCGGGTTCAGGCCGCGGAAGTCACGAATACGAGGAATCGCAATGTCCACCAGCCTGTCGAGGAATTCGTACATGCGCTCTCCGCGCAATGTCACTTTACAGCCGATCGGCCAACCGGCGCGGATCTTGAAACCGGCGATTGACTTGCGAGCCTTGGTAATAACCGGCTTTTGACCGCTGATCATGACCATCTCGGCAACAGCGTTATCAAGCAACTTTTTGTCGCCAACCGCTTCACCCACACCCATATTCAGCACCACTTTAGTAATTCGTGGCACTCGCATCGGATTGTCAAACCCGAACTGCTTGGTCAGCGCGGGGATAACGTCACTTTTGTAAAATTCTTTCGACTGAGCCATGTTGGCGACCTGCGTTTCCGTTAATCAATGACTTTGTTCGTGGATTTGTAAACGCGCTTTTTCAAACCGTCTTCAACCAGGAAGCCAATGCGATCGGCTTTGTTGGTCTCAGGGTTGAAAATCGCCACGTTAGAAATATCCATCGGCGCTTCTTTCTCAACAATACCGCCCGCAATGCCAGCATTAGGATTCGGCTTGGTATGTCGTTTTACAATGTTCATTCCACTGACTATTACTTTGTTATCGCCAACCAGACGCGACACCGTTCCGCGCTTGCCCTTGTCTTTGCCAGCGATGACAATTACTTCGTCGTTACTTTTGATCTTTCGCATTTTGCGGCCTCAATATCCGTCACAGCACTTCGGGTGCAAGTGAGATGATTCTCATGAACTTTTCTGTACGCAGTTCACGTGTCACCGGCCCAAACACACGCGTACCGATTGGCGCCTGCTGATTGTTGAGCAGGATCGCAGCATTATCGTCGAACTTGATCAGTGATCCGTCAGCACGACGAACACCGCTTTTGGTCCGAACAACAAGCGCAGAAAGCACCTGCCCCTTCTTCACTTTGCCTCGGGGAATCGCTTCTTTCACTGTCACTTTGATGACATCCCCGATGCGGGCATAACGACGATGGGAACCGCCGAGCACTTTGATACACATTACTCGCTTGGCACCACTATTGTCTGCCACATCTAAATATGACTGTACCTGAATCATCGATTCTCTCCGAACCCTTAAAACTGTCGCTTAAGCAACAACGCCAATTGGCGCCTGAAAAACATTTACTGACCTGTCAGACCTGCGACGCTTTCTCATCAATAGAGATCAAAGCCCAGGTTTTGGTCTTTGAAATCGGACGCACTTCCTTAACGGTCACCTTGTCGCCCTCGCAGCACTCATTCTTTTCATCGTGAGCATGCAGCTTGGAGGAACGGGTAATAAATTTGCCGTATACCGGGTGTTTAACCCGACGCTCGACCAGCACAACAATGGACTTGTCCATTTTAGCGCTGACGACTTTACCGGTTACGGTACGACCGGTTTTTGCTTCGTTGGTTTCAATAAGCGACATAATCAGGATCCACTTTTCTGCTTTTCAGTAATGATGGTCTTTACTCGGGCTATATCACCCTTCACTGCAGAAAGCAGATGAGTCTGACCGAGCTGACCAGTACGCTTCTGAATTCTGTAGTTGAACTGAGCCCGATACAGACCGACAAGCTGCTCGTTCAGCTCTACAACTGACTTTTCACGCAATTCGCTGGCTTTCATTACATCACCGTCCGTTTTACAAAAGTGGTCTCAAACGGGAGTTTTGCAGCCGCGAGCTGGAAAGCTTCTCGCGCCAGGCTCTCGTCCACCCCTTCGATCTCGAACATCACGCGACCCGGTTGGATCTGCGCTACCCAATACTCGACACTACCCTTACCTTTACCCTGACGAACCTCGAGAGGCTTCTGGGTTATCGGCTTGTCCGGAAACACGCGGATCCAGATTTTACCGCCACGTTTTACGTGACGGGTCATCGCACGACGGGCTGATTCGATCTGGCGCGCAGTCAATCGACCACGTCCGATCGCTTTCAGGCCGAATTCGCCGAAATCAACGTTGCTGCCGCGATGTGACAGGCCACGGTTGCGGCCCTTCATCATCTTTCTAAATTTGGTACGTTTTGGTTGTAACATCTTGGCCTATCCTCTACTTGGACGCTTTCTGCGGAGCCGCGTGGACTTCCTTCAGATCCAGGATTTCGCCTTTGAAAATCCAGACCTTAACGCCAATGATTCCGTATGTTGTGCTGGCTTCTGAAGTTGCGTAATCGATATCAGCGCGCAGCGTATGAAGCGGTACACGACCTTCACGATACCATTCTGTACGAGCAATTTCGGCACCGCCCAATCGGCCACTTACCTGAATCTTGATCCCCTCAGCACCCTGGCGCATTGCGTTTTGAACCGCGCGCTTCATGGCACGACGGAACATTACACGACGCTCAAGCTGCTGGGTAATGCTATCTGCTACAAGCAGGGCATCCAGATCTGGCTTACGGATCTCTTCGATGTTGATGTGCACAGGCACACCCATCTTTGCGATCAACGCAGAACGCAGAACCTCAACGTCTTCACCTTTCTTACCAATCACGATACCAGGACGGGCAGAATGGATGGTGATGCGAGCTGTTTGAGCTGGGCGTTCAATATCAATCCGTGAAACAGAGGCGCTAGCCAACTGCTTACGAATGTATTCACGTACCTGCAAGTCAACAAGCAAATGCTCAGCATAATTTTTGCCTTCAGCAAACCATACTGAAGTGTGCTTTTTAACTATACCAAGCCGAATTCCGGTTGGATGTACTTTCTGACCCATCCTGATCTCCTACTTATCGGCTACTTTAACGGTAATGTGGCAGGTGCGTTTCACGATCCGGTCTGCGCGGCCTTTGGCACGCGGACGAATTCGCTTCAAGCTCATACCCTCATCGACATAGATAGTGGAGACTTTCAGTTCGTCCACATCCGCCCCTTCATTATGCTCCGCGTTAGCGATTGCAGAATTCAACACTTTCTTGATGATGTCAGCGCCTTTCTTCGGGCTGTACGTCAACAATTGCAGTGCTTCTTCTACTGCTTTGCCGCGAATCTGATCAGCAACCAGCCTTGCCTTCTGGGCAGAGAGCCGAGCGCCGCGCAATATTGCTACAACTTCCATCTCATTATCCCCGCTAATCAGCGCTTGGCTTTCTTGTCAGCCGCGTGGCCACGGTAATTCCGTGTCAGCGCGAATTCGCCCAGCTTGTGGCCTACCATGTCTTCGGAAATAAACACGGGCACATGCTGCTGTCCGTTGTGCACGGCAATAGTCAAACCGAGCATATCCGGAGAAATCATCGAGCGACGCGACCAAGTTTTGATCGGACGCTTGTCATTGGCATCCCGCGCTGTCTGCACTTTTTTCATCAAATGAAGGTCGATAAATGGACCTTTTTTAAGTGAACGTGGCACTTTTATTTCCTCTGTAGTCAGGCCTTATCGGCTAGCATTTCTACGGCGTACGATCATCTTGGTAGTACGCTTGTTTGTCCTGGTCTTGTAACCCTTGGTTGGAACGCCCCACGGTGATACTGGATGACGTCCACCTGAAGTACGACCCTCACCACCACCCATCGGGTGATCCACCGGGTTCATCGCAACACCGCGCACTGTTGGGCGCACGCCGCGCCAACGCTTGGCACCGGCCTTACCCAGTGAGCGCAAGCTATGCTCTGAGTTTGAAACTTCACCAAGTGTTGCACGGCAATCTGCCAACACTTTGCGCATTTCGCCAGACTTCAGACGCAGAGTCGCATGATTACCTTCTTTTGCCACCAGCTGAGCGGAACCACCAGCAGAGCGCGCAATCTGCGCACCTTTACCAGGTTTCATCTCAACACAGTGTACAGTGCTACCCAGCGGTATGTTACGCAGCGGCAGACAGTTACCTGTTTTGATCGGCGCATCGTGACCAGACACCAGCGTGTCACCAGCACTTACTTTAGCTGGAGCGATGATGTAGCGACGCTCACCGTCTGCATACAACACCAACGCAATGTTGGCAGTCCGGTTCGGGTCATATTCCAGACGCTCTACCTTAGCTACAATGCCATCTTTATCCCGACGAAAATCTACAATTCGGTATTTCTGCTTGTGACCACCGCCCACGTGACGGGTGGTGATACGACCAGCATTATTACGACCACCTGTTTTTGCCTTGGCGGTCACGAGAGGCGCATAAGGCTCACCTGTATGCAGCTCTTTATTTACTATCTTTACGACAAACCTGCGCCCTGGCGAGGTGGGTTTACATTTTACGACTGCCATAACCGCGACCCTTCCTTACACCGCTGTTGCAAAGTCAATTTCCTGACCTTGCGCGAGCTTGACGTAAGCCTTTTTCCAGTTTGATTTTTGACGAATCTTGCCACGTGAAGTGCGCTTTGTTTTGCCCTTCACATTCAGCACTTGAAGATCCTCAACAGTAACGTTGAACAGCTTCTCGATCGCCTCGCGAATCTCCGGCTTGGTAGCATCATTGGCAACACGGAAGGCAATCTGATTGCGCTTCTCAGCCATAATGGCAGCCTTCTCGGAAATATGCGGGCCTACGATAACGGAATACAGTCTCGCTTGGTTCATGCCAGCATCTCCTCAACTTTCTTCAGCGCAGGAACGGTCATGATCACCTTTTCGAAACCGATCAGACTAACCGGATCAAGGCCTGCCACATCAAGCACATCAACTTTGTGCAGATTGCGCGCCGCGAGGTACAGGTTTTCTGCTACTTCGTGCGCAACGATCAATACGTTCTCAACAGCAAACTCTTTAAGCTTGCTAGCCAAATCTTTGGTTTTGTGCGAATCAAGCGTGAACTGTTCTACCACGATCAATCGATCTTGACGCAGAAGTTCAGAAAGTATGCTGCGCATTGCGCCACGATACATTTTTCGGTTGATTTTTTTGCTGTGATCCTGAGGACGCGCAGCAAACGTGACGCCACCTGAACGCCAGATCGGGCTTCGAGTAGTACCCGCACGAGCACGACCACTGCCTTTCTGACGCCATGGCTTACGACCACCACCACGCACATCAGAGCGAGTCTTCTGCTGCACAGTACCCTGACGAGCACCTGCCAAATACGTTACGACAGCCTGGTGAACCAGAGCTTCGTTAAATTCTTTACCAAACGTCTCTTCAGAAACAGAGACGGTTGCTGCACCCGATTGATTACCGAGCTTTGAAAGATTTACTTCGATCATCGCTTACCCCCTGGACCCGACTGACTTGACGGAAGGACGTACAATCACGCGCGAACCAGTCGCACCGGGAATAGCACCTTTCACGAGCAAGAGATTGTTTTCGGAATCCACGCGAATTACTTCGAGAGACTGAGTGGTCACGCGCACATCACCGAGATGGCCGGCCATCTTTTTGCCTTTCCATACACGACCTGGAGTCTGGCACTGACCAATAGAACCTGGTGCGCGGTGCGACAGAGAGTTGCCGTGTGTGGCATCTTGCATACGGAAATTGTGACGCTTGATGGCACCTGCGTAACCTTTACCTTTTGAGGTACCAGTTACGTCGACTTTCTGACCAGCCTCAAACATTGACACGGTCAATTCACTGCCCGGGACAAAATCAGCAAGCTCTTGCTGCCCAGCACGGAACTCCCAGAGACCCAGGCCCGCTTCAGTGCCAGCTTTGGCAAAATGCCCTGCTTCGGAACGACTCACACGGGAAGCCTTGCGCTCACCCATAGTCACCTGAACAGCGCTATAGCCGTCCACTTCCTCAGTCTTGAGCTGAGTAACTCTGTTAGGGCTGACCTCAACCACTGTTACCGGGATAGACTCGCCAGCTTCAGTGAATATACGGGTCATGCCGCTCTTTCGACCGACCAAACCAATCGACATTTTTTGAACCTCATCGTGTACGGGGCTTGAACCCGCTATGGCTGCTATCGCATTACACCATGTCTGCTTCAGGACAACTTTCGCCCCTTGAGCTCGCTGTTATCAGTGATACTTTTACTGAATCATTTCTCGCTACTATTAAACAAACCGGCCTAACACAAAACTCTTGATTATTTCAGCCCTTACCCAAGACTGATCTGCACTTCAACACCTGCCGCCAGATCCAACTTCATCAGTGCATCCACTGTTTTTTCTGTCGGCTCAACGATATCGAGAAGGCGCTTATGTGTTCTGATTTCATACTGATCGCGCGCAGCTTTGTTGACATGCGGGGATATCAATATGGTGAAGCGCTCTTTGTTCGTTGGCAGCGGAATCGGACCACGCACTTGCGCGCCCGTTCGCTTGGCAGTATCTACTATTTCCTGAGTAGACTGATCGATCAGCCGATGATCAAAGGCTTTAAGCCGGATTCTGATACGCTGATTTTGCATCTAGTCTGCTCTCCAAAAAACTTTTTTAAATTAATCAGTTACTTTTTATCAGCCACTAAACTCGTTTAGGTACCTGAAAAAAGGAGACGGAATTCTAAGGCTGAAGCCCGCCAGTGTCAACAACAAAACTATTTATTACTCATTTAGTTCTTATCTACAAAAAGAGGCGGCCAGAGGCCGCCTCTTTTTTCACAAAACTCTTACTGTGTTATTTAAGAATCTTGGCAACAACGCCCGCGCCTACGGTACGTCCGCCTTCGCGAATCGCGAA
>JAUSPW010000285.1 GCA_030652635.1 Pseudohongiella sp.
CTTGTTGAAACAGCGCCAATAGCAATACATCTGATGATGCCGGGAACAGGGTCGCCGCAATAAATCCGGTTAATGCCAGGGATAAATACATCACAAATGCAGGATCTCAGAACTCATGGAGCGGGCTCAAACAAGGGCTGCTGAGCGTGTGCAACGCCCATCAACACCGGTTTGAAGGCGGGTAACAAAAATCCATCAGCTATCAAGGTGTCGGTCGCTGCCTCATATCGACGCAGATAGTCATCAAAGTCTCGGTACAAACTTGCGATGGAGGGACGCGGATCATTGGCTGCGCGTGCCGCCTGATCCGTGCGTGGCAAGGGCAAATAACCGCCGCTCAAAGTGGCCAGTTCGGTATCGGCTCCGGTAGCTGTCGCGCGCAGATTCCAAGGCAGGAAAGTAGCCAGCGGTACCGAGGTCAGTGGAGGCAAAATGAGATCTGTCGCAAGATCATTGTTGTCTGTGCCAGTGGCGGGTACCCGCGCGCCATATTTGCGCTCGCTGCTGAAATCGCGCAGCGCAACAATGCCATGACTGAGAAAGTTTTCACCAAAATCGGTATGGATGACCTGGTACATTGTGCGGGGATGCTGGATGCCGGGTATGGCGCGCCAGACCGCAGGATTGATCTCACCGCTGCCATTGCCAGCCTGGTTTAGATGCGAGCTCACCAGTGTGCCGTTGCTGATTTTTGGGTACACCGAGCCCGGCGGAGTTTTGCCCTCATTGACCCAGTCCAGCATGGCGGACAACAGTGATTCGGCAATCGGTGTCCACAGATTGGGATTGGCAGGCAGTTGCCCACTACTTGCGGGGCCCGGCGTGCCGGTGCCCGAACTGTGTGGTGAACCACCGATGGTGTAAAAGCGCACATTGTTAGGGATCTCGGCATCACTGCGCCCGAGTGGATCCGTATGGGGCAGCGAACCGCCGCGCAACCAATATTCGTTACTGGTCTGGATGTGCATCAGTTTGGGTTCAGTGCCGGATTCCCGGGCCTTTTTCAGAATGCCGTCGGTGCGTCCACTGAACGGGTCCGTGCTGTCTCCATAAGTAAACGGGAAAAAATCGTTGGGGAACAGATGATTTTCGTGTTGGCCGTTGGTGCGTGTGGGCATGGCAAACCGTTGATTGAACATGCCAAAACCTGCGCCCGCAATCAAAGGCACAACGCCGTCAAAGACCTGCCGTCCGTCAAGATCTTCGTTAAAGCCCTGATACAGAAACTGTCGCAGCAGTCGCCCACTTTGTGAATAGCCCCAGGCCACGGTGGCATTGATCGGTGGCAGTGACAGTTCAGTAATGGCTGAATTTACCTGTGTGGGCATTTCACCCGTTGACGCATGTCGCAATGCTGACACCACGTCCCGTATACCCGCCAGGCCAGCGCCGCTTAATACCGGATCCTGTGCGTCATACATCAGTTCGTAGATATGGCCGGCTTGCATGCCGCCCTCAAGGTTCAAGGTAATCAGCGGTTGATTGCTGTCCGCGACGTCCTCAATGGTCAGACTGAACTGATCGCGCGCAATCAGCTGGCGATCAGCGTCCTGGCGTGGGCGGACACTGAGCGTGGCATCTGGCAACGCCGCCGCGACAGGAGGGTTGGCCAGATGAAAACTGCCTGCGATATTCAGATCGTTGCCATGGCTGGCCGGGATGATTTCATAACGTACAGGCCCGGTCAGCGGATCGCCGTTGTGGGTCAGTACCGGCGCAAACAAGCGCAGGCGCCCGTCGGCCGGGGGTATCTCATTGATCCAGCCGGTGGCAAGAAAGGTGTGACCCTGCATGGCCAGCGGGTGCGATAACGACACTTCCGGTGGCAAGCGGCTGCCACCGCGATTGTTAACGTGGTAGAGCAGGCTGTTACTGTGAGTCTCCCCGCGTGGTACCAGCAGTTTGAAGTCGGCGGAAAACTCCGTGTGTCCCTGCGTGTTTAACGGTGCATGTTGGATATCCACAATTTTTTGATTGCCGGGATGCAGTGGATCGAGCGTGAAGTGCAACACGCCAGTGATCAGCTCGTAGCGCACCGGGTTTTCCGGTTCGCTTAACAATGTCCGGGAACGAATATCGATGCCAGATAACTCAGCCTGCAGTGGTGCTACAAACAGCAGCAAACCCATGGCTGAGACAAACGAACGGAAAGTAATGCATTTACCCATGTCAGATTCCCTGGCGAAAGTGCCTGATGTTGTCAGCGGTTTTGTCTATGAGTGCCTGCCGTGCTTCCGGGGTGATCCAGGCGTTGTGCGGCGTCACAATCAAGTTCAACGGTTGATGCAAGGCATCCAGAAGCAGGTGTCCTTCGCGCGGCGGTTCTTGTGGCAGTACATCGGTACCGTAACCACCCAGTTGGCCGCGTATCAGGGCATCCAGAGCGGCCTGGTCATCCACCAGACCGCCTCTGGCACAATTGATCAGCAAGCAGCCGGGCTTCACCTGTTGCAGCAGTGCGTGGCTGATCAGGCCTTGAGTGTGTTCATTTAACGGACAATGCAGGCTGATCACGTCGGCGTGTGGCGCCAGGTCGACCAAAGCAGCGCGCGAATCGACGTGCTCATGCCCTGGGCGGGCACTGAAGCTGACCCGCATACCAAAGGCTTCGCCCAGCCTGGCAACACGGGTACCCAATTCGCCGCTGCCAACAATCACCAGATGTTTGCCATCAAGCTGCAGCGTCGAGTGGTGTTGCAGACAAAAGCTGGCGCTTTGTTGCCACAGGCCGTTGCGGACATCGCTCTGGTACAACGGCAGGCGATTGGCCAGCGCCAGCATCAGCATCAGGGTGTGTTGCGCGACACTGGCGGTGCCGTAGGCGCTGACGTTACGAACAGCAATCCCTGACCCTTGAGCCGCCGGCAAATCAATATTGTTCATGCCGGTGGCTGTGACACAGATCAGCTTGAGTGACGGCAATGCCTGCAGCGTGGCTGCATCCAGCCGGACTTTATTGCTGATGGCAATGTGCGCGCCGCTCAAGCGCTCGACACATTGCGCGGGAGTTGATTGCTCATACAGTACCAGTTCATCCACACAGCCGCGTATGCCGGAAAAGTCAATGCCGGCACCCATGCTGGCAGTATCCAGAAATACCGCCCTCATAAGGCGCGGGCTGCCGGACGGTTCCAGGCTGCTTCCAGCACGGTGCTGTTCAGATTCTGTTTGGCCTGTTCCAGGTATTGATGCAGTCGTGCCATAACATCCGGATTCTCGCGTGCGTAACTGAATGATTCCGACGGATCCCGTGCCAGATCAAACAACAAACCTTCGTTGCCAAACTGTGAGTCTTCATGATCAAAACGTGTGATTGCGCTTAAATAGTTGGATTCCAGCACCAGCTTCCACTGGCCGCTGCGCACCCCGGCAATACGATTGTTCTGGAACAGGAACAGGGCCTCGTGGGGTGACGCGGCACCATCGCGCAACACCGGCATGATGTCTTTGCCGTCGATGACCCGATCCGTCGGCAAGTCGCCGCCGGCCAATGCCAGCAGCGTCGGAAACAGATCGATGTTCATCACCGGTTCGTCGCTGCTCTGGCCGGCAGGAATCACCGACGGCCAACGGGCAATAAACGGCACACGTGAACCGCCGTCCCATGACACGCCTTTGCGGTCGCGCAAATGACCCGCGCTGCCTTCCATCCACGGCCCATTGTCGGAGGTAAAAATGACCAGCGTATTGTCATCGAGCCCAAGCCGATCGAGGGTGGCGAGAATTTCGCCGGTGCTCCAGTCCAGTTCCTCAACAACGTCGCCGTACAACCCTGCATCGGACTGACCTTCAAATTGGTCTGATACATACAAGGGCGCATGCGGAAAGGTATGAGGGACGTACAGGAAAAACGGCTGGTCTTTGTTTGCTTCAATAAAGCGCACGGCTTCAGCGGTGTAACGTGCGGTGAGGGTCGATTGATCAACAGGATCTTCAATCACTTGTTCACCGCGGTACAGCTCCAGCGGGTGCATATCGTTGCTGTGCAGCAAGCCGTAAAACTCGTCAAAGCCGTTGTGAATGGGGGAGCGCTCCGGTTGGTGACCGAGATGCCATTTGCCAATCATGGCGGTGCGATAGCCTTCGGCCTGCAGGGCTTCACCAATGGTGATTTCGTCGGGCGACAAGCCGATATTGTTGGTGGGTCGGGCAACATCCATGACCAGATCCAGCCTGATCGGATAGCGACCGGTTAACAGTCCTCCGCGCGAGGGTGTGCAGGTATTGGCGCTGGCATAAAAACTGTCCAGCCGCATACCTTCCGCGGCCATACGATCCAGATGCGGTGTGTTGATCAACGTCGCGCCGTAAATACCCAGGTCTCCATAGCCGAGGTCGTCCGCCATGATCACCACAATATTGGGTTTATTGGTCTGCGATTGCTGAGCATGTGTCATCTGCAAACCGGCAACGGCAAACAGCAAAAGGGTGGTCAACAGGTGCTTCATGGCAGAGCTCCATCTATTAATTTTATGGCTCAACAATATCACAATCAGCATAGACGAACAGGGTTGAGGAGTTTATGCTCGAACGCATTCATAAAAAAATAACAAGCAGGTCTTTATGGAAAACAATGAGTACGACGCAATCGTTGTGGGGTCGGGAATCAGTGGTGGCTGGGCTGCAAAAGAGTTGACCGAAAAAGGCCTTAAGGTACTGATGCTGGAACGTGGCCGCAGCCTTGACCATGTCAAAGACTACGTCAACGAGAACAAAGAAATCTGGGAGTTCCCGCACCGTGACCGCCCAACACGCGAGATGCTGGCGAATTACCCGGTGTTGCGCCGCGATTATCCCCTGAATGAATCGACCTTTGGCTCCTGGACAGACGAACAGGAATCGCCCTACGAAGAAATCAAGCGTTTCGACTGGTATCGCTCGTATCAGGTTGGCGGTCGTTCGTTGTTATGGGGTCGCCAGAGTTACCGCTGGAACCGCATGGATTTTGAAGCCAATGCGCGTGAAGGCATTGCCATCGACTGGCCGATTCGTTACGAAGATCTGGAATCCTGGTATCACTATGTTGAGGGTTTTGCCGGCATCAGCGGTTCGATGGAAGGACTGGATGTGTTGCCCGATGGCAACTTCCTGCCGCCCATGGACCTCAACATTGTTGAAAAAGATGTCGCGGCGCGTATCAAGGTGCACTACAACGGCGATCGGCATTTGTTTATTGGTCGCACCGCCAACCTGACAGAATCGCGCCCCGAGCAAAATCGGGTGCAGTGTCAGTACCGCAACCGTTGCTGGCGCGGTTGCTCCTTTGGCGCATTTTTCAGTACACAATCAGCCACCTTGCCGCCCGCGATGGCCACGGGCAATTTAACGCTACGTCCCTGGTCAATTGTCACGCGGGTGTTGTATGACAAGGACACACAACGCGCCACTGGTGTGGAAGTAGTAGATGCCGAAACCAACGAAGTCATTGAGTACAAGGCGCGTATTATTTTCCTGAATGCGTCGACGTTTAACACCACCTGGATTCTGATGAACTCCGCAACCGACGTGTGGCCCGACGGTCTGGGCAGCAGCAGTGGCGAACTGGGCCACAATGTCATGGATCACCACTTCCGGCTGGGTGCGGCCGGTCGTGTGGAAGGTTACGACGACAAATATACCTATGGTCGTCGCCCGAATGGTTTTTACGTGCCGCGTTTTCGTAATCTGGGCAATGAAAAACGTGATTATCTGCGGGGTTTTGGTTATCAAGGCTCGGCCAGCCGTACCGGTTGGTCGCGCAATATCGCCGAGATGAATGTGGGAGCTGATCTGAAACACACCCTCGCTGAACCGGGTCACTGGACCATTGGCATGACCGCGTTTGGTGAAATGCTGCCCTACCACGAGAACCGCATTTATCTGAACCGCAACAAAACCGACAAGTGGGGTCTGCCGATACTGGCGTTTGATGTGGCGATGCAGGAAAACGAGTATGCCATGCGCCGCGATATGGTGTTTGATGCCGTGGAAATGCTTGAAGCCGCGGGTGTCAAAGATGTTCAGGGCCGCGATGTGGGGTATGCACCCGGTATGGGTATCCACGAGATGGGCACCGCGCGCATGGGGCGTGATCCACGCACTTCGGTGTTGAATGCGCACAACCAGGTGTGGGATGCGCTGAATGTGTTTGTGACAGATGGCGCCTGTATGACGTCAGCCTCCTGTGTTAACCCATCTCTGACCTACATGGCGTTGACGGCGCGTGCCGCCGATTTTGCCGTGCAGGAACTCAAACGAGGAAACCTGTGATCATGAACAGACGTGAACTTTTACAGATGATCGCCTCGGTCACCGGTTACGCCATGATTGGCAGCCCGTTCTTGATGACTGCCTGCAGCAGCGCCAACCCGGTGCGTGGCATGGAGCTGTCAGCCGATGACCAGATGTTGCTGGCAGAAATAGCTGACACAATTTTTCCGCGCACCACAACACCCGGTGCCAAAGATGTGGGTGTGCCTGAGTTGATGGTGCGTTTGGTTAACAATACCTACGAAGACCTCGATCAACAGGAATTTCACAACGGCCTGTCAGCCATTCGCAGCGACTCACTGGCGCGTTATGGGCAATCGTTTGAAAATCTGCCGTCTGCGCAGCGCGCGGAGTTTTTGAATCAGCTCAATCAAACCGCGCTGGTGTATGAGCGCCCCTACGGTGTGTCGGCGCATTACTTTATCATGATGAAACAGCTGACCATTTTCAGCTACTTTACGTCTGAGCAAGTGCAGACCCAAGTGTTGCGGCTGGTGCCGGTGCCGGGGCGTTTTGATGGTGATTATCCGTATGTTAAAGGCGAAACCGCTTGGGCGATCTGAGGAATTTTAATGAACAGAAGACATTTTCTACGCACAGCCGGGCTGTTGGCAGGCACCACCCAGTTTGCAGGTTTCAGCGCCCTGACGCGTGCCGCAGAGGCCAGTAACCCATTTGGCATTCAGCTGTACACGCTGCGCGCAGATCTGCCTGCGGGGCCAGATGCCGTGATCCGTCAGTTGGCCGCTTTCGGTTATAAACAGATTGAAAGTTATGAAGGCCCGATGGGCATGTTCTGGGGCAAAACCCCTGCCGAATTTGGCCGGTTTATTTCAGATCTGGGTATGGACTTGGTGGCCAGTCATTGCAGCATCGAAGAGAACTTTGAGCAGAAAGCCGCCCAAGCCGCTGAAGCGGGCATGGAGTATCTGATCTGCCCGATGATCGGGCCGCAGGAATCGTTGGATGAGTACAAACGCTTTGCCGAGCGCTTTAATCGTTGTGGTGAAGTCTGTCGGGATGTTGGCCTGAAATTCGGTTATCACAACCACCATTATTCGTTTTTTGAGATGGACGGTCAGATTCCTCAGGATGTCATGATGCAGAACACCGATCCTGCACTGGTGGAATACGAGATGGATATTTTCTGGTTGGTGGCGGCCGGACAGGATCCGCTGGCCTGGTTGCGCAAATACCCCGGCCGCTTCACCTTTTCACATGTCAAAGATCGATTGCCGGATCAACCTGCCAACTCGTTTACCGCATCGACCACCCTGGGCCGCGGGTTTATCGATTATGCGAGTATTCTGCCTGTCGCCAAGTCGCTGGGTATGAAATATTTTATGGTTGAGCAGGAAGCATTTGAAGGCACTACGCCGCTGGAAAGCAGCCGGGACAATGCGGTGTATATGCGTAATCTGAATGTCTGATTGCGCGCAATAAAAGGCGTAGATGTGCCAATTTTATTTCAAGCGCTAACGTGCGACCGAAGCTACTACAGGAGAAATATATGAAAAGGATAGTGCTGGCGCTTTTTGTCTTGTACCTTTCAAATGCTGCTCTAGCGCAATCACAACAAAACACGCTGGAAGGTGAACTATCTTTGGATGAAATGAGTTATACAGGGAAGATAATGCATGATGTTTTCTCTGAATTATTCATTGAGGTGGAGCATTCGGAAAACTCCACAATTACTTCTGCAACAGATAAAGAGCTGATCAGACAGGCTGTAACAACCTCTCCTCATTCCATTGTTGGCATCGAGTATTTGGAATCTGGCTGCAAATATCTTTATGAAACGGAGCACGCTCAATTGAGTGCGGCCAGGTTAGCCGACTACTTCGTTCAAGGATCAAAGGAGGGCGAAAAGGTAAAATTTGAGTTTATGACAGCGACATATAATGCCTTGTCCGAACAAACGAGAGTTGTTGTAGATTCAAAAGTCTTGCGACTTGAAAGTGGAATACAGCGCTCGACTCAGGTTATCCCAAATGTAGATGAAAGCTTGCAACACTTTTATCAGATTAGCCGCAGTGATCTCATAAGCCGTTATAACGATTTTTGTGACGGAGGTCTGGAAGAGTTGAAAACCAGGCTTCAGAACCCTGACAAAGTTTTTCAATCCGGGCGTGTCACAACTCCCGGATTCTAATATTGCGGAATCTCACCACATCGCCATGATCCTGCAAACCGATGTGGCCTTGCTGCATGGCTCCAAATTCATTGTGATCCTTGAATTTGCTGTTGCGCAGCATCTCAAACCACGCCACCGTCCAGCGTTCATAACGCAGCACCATTTCGCCGTTCAGCCAGTGCTCAACAATCGGGCCTCGGGAGACTATACGTGCCTCGTTCCATTCACCAAAGGGTTTGGCGGTTTTGGGATTAATGGGAATCAGGTCATACAAGGTGCCGGCCTGACGATTGCCATTAACACCTAAAAAACTGTCCGGGTGGTTGGCATCATCCAATACCTGCATTTCAAGGGCTGACCAATAAATCATCTGGGTCGGTTGTTCCAGCGCATGATAAAAAATGCCACTGTTAGCGCCGCGCTCGACCATCCATTCCAGTTGCAGATCAAAATCGCGGAAGATACGTTTGGTGATGATGTCACCGACAGGTCGCCGGTCTTCGCGTGGCCTGAACACCAGGGTGTCATCTTCGATCTGCCAGCCTTCGCTTGGGAATTCTGCCCGGTTATACAAACGCCACTCTTCCGTGGAGCTGCCATCAAACAAGGTGATCCAGTCGTCAGCCGCGTCACTGTCAGGCATTTGTCCGTTGCGCCGTGATTCCGCCGCCAGCAGAAACAATACAGCACTGCTCAACAGAGCCGTCAGCAATGACACCAT
>JAUSPW010000085.1 GCA_030652635.1 Pseudohongiella sp.
GCGCATCAACGCGCGCTTTGTCAATAACGGGTCGGCCTTCGATCATTTCCACACACCAGTCGTTGACACAAATTGCCAGCTCCAGCAATGTCCACCCGGTGGCCGCATTGTAAAAGTCGATCACGCCGCTGAGCGTGTCGCCTTCAAACATGGCATTGTCCCGGAAAAGGTCGCCATGAATTACCGCAACGGGCAGCTCCGGCGCGCTATCCAGCCATTGGCACAAGTTTTCAAGACATGGCTGCAGCCAGGCTTGCTCGGATGACCACACCGTTTGCGCAAATTGCTGTGATTCAGTGAGTACCCACTGCGGGCCACGATCACTGTTTCTGTGCAATCCGCAGCTGGCGCCATGGAGCGTCGCCAGGAATGCCCCCAGTGCCGCACATTGTTGGCGACTGACCTGATCCGGGTGGATGCCAGGCAGTCGTGGTTGCAACAAGGCCGGTTTGTCTTTCAGGGACAGCAAGGCGACGCCATCGCGGTTGCGAAAGGCAAACGGTACCGGCAAACCCGTGCCCCTCAGGCATTCCAGCAGACTGATAAAAAAAGGTAGATCCTGCAAGGGGCCGCGCTCCACCAGTGTCAATACATAGCCGCCGGATGTACAGTCCACAAAGTAGTTCGTATTTTCACTGCCACCGCTGATGCCCTTGATGCGCAGCACGTCGCCCAGATCAAACTGGCGCATGAACTCGCTGACATCGGGTTGTGTGAGTGGCGTAAAAACAGACATGAACAAAGGTCTCAACAGCGTGTTGTTTACTGGCGCGCTAAACTAGCACAGATGCACATCTGATTAGCAAGACTTGGGAGTTGCAAGCCACATTATGACAAACAATCACAGTGATTCGGATGACGCGCTTGGCATTGCTCACGTGGCAGGTGTGGGCAAACTGCTGGCTGGTTTGCCGTCGGCGCCGCCTGCTGCAGAGTCATTTGAAACCCTTGCCAGCAAACTGGCCACAGGTGTCAGCATTCAGCGCATCGTGTCTTATGGACATTCATCGCCGCCGGATTTCTGGTACGACCAGGCGGACGTTGAATGGGTGATGCTGGTGCAGGGCGAAGCCATTCTGCAGTTTGAAGGGCACCCGGACCTGCATTTGCGTGCCGGCGACTACTGCCAGATTGCCGCTCACCTGCGGCACCGGGTTGCCTGGACGGCACCTGATCAACCCACCGTCTGGTTGGCTGTGTTTTTTTAATGGGTAGGGACGGAGGGATCAAAATTTGATCACTCCGTCCCCTGTGTTGCATGGCGCAAAATACCTATCAAAAACACGGAAAATGCAGCGCCCAGAACTACAGCAGGTACTTGTTGCCAGACAAGAGGCCCGCCAGAAACTGCATCTCTCGTCAAAAAATAAGCCAGCACGCCGCTTGCGACGATGCTGGCATGTATCAAGTGGATGCCAGCAGAACTCACTTTCCCATGTTGCTGATTGAGACTGGACAACAAGGAGATCAGCAAGGTCAGAAAAAATGGGTAGATTACCTGCTGCATCGAATCAGCATGAATTGCGCTAACAATAACTTGGGCGAAGAGCAAACCAACCAACACAAAAACCACAGTGATTCCAACTGCCTGTCTGAATTTAATCAATGTATTTAACTCCAGAGATGTACCGCAACGGGAATCACTTTTTTAATCTGCAGACTTAACTGCACCGCTCGCATTGATCAATCGGATAGCGAGAACCACTTGATCCGTCACTGGCGAGAAAGGTATCTCCCGCCCAGCTACCAACCGCTTTCACAGTTTCAAACACCAGTCCTCCGAGGATGGCATCCCTGAAAAAAGCCAGAAACCCTGCTCCGTTTACCATTTCAATTTCGATTGAATTTAATTCACGCATACAACCTCCTTGTAAATTTATGACCTGCTCCATGTCCAGAGAATCACTGGCCACTCACAAGAGGTATAGGCTAATTGCGCGGCGACTGCCCATTTTTCTAATAGGGGACGGAGTGATCAAAATTTGATCCCTCCGTCCCCTACTTAAAAAAGGTATCATCCACGTCAGGAAGTTTATTGTCACCTCATCAAGAGATTTACGCGCGCCATGGCCACTAAAGCAACTGTATTCAAAGCCTCACTGCAGATTGCAGATATGGATAGGAATTATTATGAAGATCACAGCATCACGCTGGCGCGGCATCCATCCGAGACTGATGAGCGCATGATGGTAAGATTGCTGGCTTTTGCGCTGAATGCACAGGAGTTTCTGGAGTTCGGGCAAGGCATCACCAACGATGAAGAAGCGGATATCTGGAAAAAAGATCTGACCGGTGTCATCGATTTGTGGATCGATGTCGGCACCCCTGACGAACGGCTGATCCGCAAAGCCTGCGGTCGTTCAGGCGAGGTATGTATTTACAGTTACGGCGGTCGCACGGCAGATATCTGGCTTGCCCAGAACCTGACTCAGTTTGAGCGCCAGAAAAATCTGAAGATTTATAATCTGGCTAACGAAGAGACTCAAGCATTGGCGCAACTTGCGCAACGTACCATGCAACTGCAGGTCATTATTCAGGATGGTCAGGTCACACTGAGCGATGATCGCAACAGTGTGACCCTGAATCCTCAGCTGGTCTTTGGTGCGTTATGACAAGCCACGTTAGCGACGCGACGCCCGGGGATTCACCATATTCTCGGGCGTGAGAATTTCGATCAGCAAAGATTCCTCAATCAGCCCCTCCTCCCTCACCAGCTCCAGCACACCGCGCCCGGTTTGCAATGCGATACCTGCAATACGGGTTGCATTGTCATAACCGATGTACGGATTAAGCGCAGTGATCAACCCGATTGAATTGTTTACCAGCTCTCGACAACGATCCTCGTTGGCAGTGATGCCCACAATACAACGCTCGCGCAACATATCCATGGCCCGGCGCAGCAAACGCATAGACTCAAGAATTTTGTAGGCGATCAAGGGCTCCATCACGTTCAGCTGCAGCTGGCCTGCCTCTGCGGCCATGGTGATAGCCAGATCATTACCAATCACTTGATACGCCACCTGATTCACCGCTTCGGGAATCACTGGATTCACCTTACCAGGCATGATGGACGATCCTGGCT
>JAUSPW010000298.1 GCA_030652635.1 Pseudohongiella sp.
CCAACGCCCGATACTGTTGAGTGGCACCAACATGAGCAACGGGGAGGCAGTGTGCTAACGGACTATTCAGGCAGCGCCTATCCACTGCCGTTGCAACCGAAAGAGAGCGAGCACTGTTCGAACTCCGAGCGGCAACGCCGCGAGGGTGAGTTGCGCAGCTCCGGTTGAAACGGCAGAGGATGCGGCCAGTCCGTTAGCACACTGCCTCCCCGTTGCGGCTACCATGTTGCTGCTTTCTGGTTGCGGCTTCGATTTTGCAGTCATCATGTCGCCACCCACCTCAAATCCCCCACAACCTGACTTCTTACATGTAGCCCACCCACACACTCTAGGCTACACTCTGGAACGTTTGTTCGATCCCGGGTTTACACACCACCCGCTACGAACGCCAGCATCAAACACATCACCAATCAAACCAATAACGTTGAAACAAAAGAGGCCCGACATGAAAAAGTACTCACTGGCTAACAGCCTGCGACACCTGCTCTGGGGTTCCGCGCTGGCGCTGGCATTACCGCTGTCGCTGAACGCGCAGGATATTGAACGTGCAAGTCCTGAAGCAGCAGGCTTCAGCAGTGCGGGTGTACAGGCACTGGCCGACGGCATGCGTGCTGCGGTGGATGAAGGCAACCTGTCCGGCATCGTCAGCGCACTGCTGCGTGATGGCAAACTGGTCCACCTGGACGCCTACGGTTATCAAGACGTAGAGAACCAGATCCCAGTGTCCGAAGACACACTGTTCCGCATTTACTCCATGACCAAACCCGTCACCGGCGTAGCTCTGATGATGCTGGTCGAAGAGGGTAAACTGACGCTGGACGACGCAGTGTCACGCCATATTCCTGAGCTTGCCAATCTGCAGGTCGCTATTGAAGATGGCCCCGGCGGATTTCCGGTCACCGAACCTGCCCGTCACGAAATGACTGTACGTGAACTGATGTCTCACACCGGCGGCCTCACCTATGGCTTGTTCTCGCGCTCGCAAGTTGACTCCATGTATGTAGCAGCCAACATCCTGGATGCCAATGGCACGCTCAAGGACATGATCGACAAGCTGGCACGTATTCCGCTGCGCCAGCAGCCCGGCACCTTGTGGCATTACAGCGTGTCGGTGGATGTGCAAGGTTATCTGGTCGAAGTGTTGTCCGGTCAGACCTTTGAAGAATTCCTGCAAGAGCGACTGTTTACACCGCTGGGCATGGACAATACTGCGTTTGGTGTAGCCGATGAGGATCGTGCGCGTTTTGCCAAAATGTACCAATCCACGCCAAATGGGCTGCAGGAGCCTGCTGCGGCTGACGCCTTGGGCGGCGACTATCCTGATCCAGCAACCTTCTTTGGTGGCGGCGGCGGGCTGGTGTCCACCATCGGTGATTACATCAAGTTCACCCAGATGCTGGCGAACGGCGGCGAGTTAAATGGCGTGCGTATCCTGTCACCAGAGTCGGTGACAACCATGCGTACCAATCAATTGCCTGCGGGCATGGCTGAAATCCCGGGTTACCCAGGCAACCAGTTTGGCGTGGATTTTGCGATTGTGGCCGATCCTGCACGAAATAATGGCATGAGTGAAGGCAGTTACTGGTGGTGGGGAATCGGTGGTACGTGGTTCTGGATTGATCCTGTTGAGAATCTGACCTTCATCGGGATGATTCAGAATCGTAATCTGATGTATGCGCGTCAGTTGCAGGCGACCAGTAAGGAGCTTGTTTACGGGGCGATTACTGAGCGTAAATAAATCCTGTCAATAACCGGCAGGACGTCAGCCGGGAAAGTTTTTGCTCATGGCGCTTTGCGCCTGATTATTCGCAAAACACTTTTCCGGCTGA
>JAUSPW010000300.1 GCA_030652635.1 Pseudohongiella sp.
GGTGTGGAGAAGCAGAACTCAGTGATGACAACATCGTGCATGCTGGGAGCATTTCGCAACAGCCAGAATACACGCAATGAGTTCCTGTCGCTGATCCGCAGATAACAACTCCCCTTGATCAGGGCCGCACCAGAACCTCAATGCGCTGGCGGCATGGCCCTGGTCGACAGAACGGGGCGAGCGGACCTACGCCATGCGCCTCCAGCCTGTCTGCATCAATGCCCGCTGCAATCAAGCGCTCTTGAATCAGGGTGGCACGCGCCAGCGATCGGGCAATCTGCTCATCCAATGAAGATTCGGCCTGCACATGCCCCACAATATAAACCCGGGTCTGCTCAGAGGCTGTCAATGCTTCAATCAACAGACTCAGACCTTGATCCTCGGTTAACTCATCCTGCTCGTCAAAGACCAGTGCCGGTACAGTGACCATGCCATCCTGACTCAGGCGCTGTAACAGCGTGCGGGCATCCGGCACCGACGCAGCACGACGTTCAGCCGCGACCTGCTCCGATAATTCAAGAAAATCCAGATGCGCGTACAAACGCCGATTTGCGCGCATCACCACATACAGTGCCACGTAACCACTGACTTCGCGACCGGCCTGCTCACCGAGATAACTGGCAGCCATGTAGTACTGCCCGGTCTCCGGACCGTAGAGAATTCGGTTACTGAATACATCATTGGCCCAGAAATTACTGCTGCCGCAACCACGCCCCTGGCAGTTGAATAATTCCTGCTGTCCGTCACTTAACAGTTGAGCGCGAAAATGCTCAAACACTTCAGGCGCATTAAAACCATCGGGAATTTCGTAGGTGATGCGGCGCAAGTCCCCCTGAAAACGCTCGGATTGGCTGGGAGCCACACGACCTGCGGCTCGCTGCATCCTACCCAGCGCGAGGTTATAAACGGTATTGTCTTCGCGGCGGTAGTCAACTATCTGGGACCCGGGAAAGCGCTCAAAGGCATAGTCGGATGAACCTGGCACATCAGCATTTGCGTACCAACTTGCAAACAGCAACGCACCACAACACAGCACTTTGTGAGTCACGCTCAGGATACGTTGCGGGACCCAGTGTTGGGGGTTAACTAAAAGATACATCTTCGCCTTATAAAAATCAGACATCAGTTTCCTGTTCATCAGTTGCAGCCGGTTTCTTACGACGTGTACTACGTTTTTTGGCTGCGGTTGGACTGTCAGAATGTGGCTCAGCATTTATGTCAACGTCAGCAGAGTCCACGGGGCTTTGTGCAACAGGCGTTTCCGTTTCAGGAATATTTGTTTCAGGCGTTTCCATTTCAGGACTGGCTTTTTCTGGAGTGTCTGCTACCCAGCTGTCGCCTGTGGCTCTATGAGTGGCAGTGCTGTCAGTCGTCTGAGACTCAGTGTCAGCGGCCTGATAAGTATAGACTGCTGGATGGTCTACCACCGGAAAAGGCATAAACGGAAAGGGTTTCTGCTCGGTGTTATATGTCAAAAATGCAAGTATCTCAGCAACATAGGCCGACAGACTTGCACCCAAACGGCGCAGGTTGGGATTGTCGCTGCCGGTAAAAAGGCTGAAGGCAATCTGGCCCAGCATCAACACAATCAGGATCATACCACTGACATACAAGGCGATTACAAAACCGGCCATAAACAAAATCCGCAACCACGCGGATGGATTTTTGAGATGTTCAACAAATTCTTCGGACATGTGATCAGACTCCCTTATCCAGTTGTTTGGCCCGGTGGGCTTCATATTCTACGTCCAGCGCTCCTTCACCCAGCATCAACGCGGCAATCACCTGATTGACGGGTTTACCTTCGTACACAATCTGATACAAACCGGAAGCCAATGGCATGTAAACACCCAACTCGTCGGCCTTTTCTTTGACCAGTTTAAGCGTGTTTACACCCTCTGCAACTTGTCCTATTCCGGCGATAGCTTCCTGAACCGGTTTACCTTCACCCAATGCCAAGCCTACACGAAAATTCCGGCTCAGCGAAGACGAGCAGGTCACGATCAAATCACCTACGCCGGCCAACCCCAGAAAGGTCATGGGATCTGCACCAAGCTCGCGTCCGAACCTTGCCATTTCTGTCAGACTGCGCGTAATCAACATGCTGTTGGTGTTTTGCCCCATACCCATCGCGGAAGCCAGTCCGGCAATAATGGCGTAGATGTTTTTCAAGGAACCACCCAGCTCAACACCAAACATGTCATCGTTGGTATAGACCCGAAAATAGTCCGACTTCAATACTTCCCGCACCCGCTCGCGCACAGACTCCTGCACACTGGCAATCACCGTGCCCGTCAGGCTGCGTCTGGCAATCTCGCCAGCCAGATTGGGTCCACTTAACACGCCGATTGGAGCATCCGGCGCTTCCTGACGCATGACCTGACTCATCAGCAGGAAGCTGCCTGCTTCAATACCCTTGGTGGTACTGACCAGGATGGTATCGCTGCTCAACGCCGGCAGCATGGTTCGCACAACTGTGCGGAAATACGCGCTGGGTACCGCCACAAACACCAGACGGCTACCACTTACGGCAAGTTCGATGTTATCGGTCGCAAAAACACCTTCATGCAAGGGATAACCCGGCAAGTACTGGGGGTTTTCGCGAG
>JAUSPW010000312.1 GCA_030652635.1 Pseudohongiella sp.
TGCGGAATCGCCTATTGCCGCGGTAATTCACGCGCTGGTCGTGGTGCTGGGACTGGTCAGTTTTGCTCGTCTGCTGGGATATTTACCAATGCCTGCCATGGCAGCATTGCTGATGGTTGTGGCCTGGAATATGAGTGAGGCACCCAAGAGTTTGCATCTGCTGAGGACCACGCAGCGTAGTGATATTTTGATTTTTTTGACCTGTTTCTCCTTAACAGTTCTGTTTGACATGGTGATAGCGATTACCGCTGGCATTGTGCTCGCTGCTATCCTGTTCATGAAAGAAATTGCCGACATGACCCGCGTGGTTGAAATCACGCAAAACAAACAATATCTGCCAAAGGATGTGCCAGCCAATTACCGGGTATTTAAGGTAACAGGGCCTTTATTTTTTGCTGCCGCCGACAAAATATTTGGGGAGCTTACGCGCTACTGCGAACGTGATAAAGGCGTCATCCTGTATCTCGATAATGTCAGCATGCTGGATGCAGGTGGCTTGTCGGCACTCACCAGACTGATCACTCATTGCGAACGCAAAGGCGCCCAGCTCATTCTGACGGACGTCCAGTTTCAGCCATTAAAAACCATGAAAAAGGCAGGCATCGAACCGGTCGCCGGTGTCTTTCGTTTATACCCAAGACTCGTTGATGCGCAGCAGGCGCTCAATGAGACCCTCGCTGCTGACGCCTGTTTGGTGTCTCCTTCATCATGAAACTAAAAGACTTGTTTTCAGACGATCCAGTACTGGATGACGGGAAAATTGTGCTCAGCACCAGCGATGACTACGGCAATATTCTGGTGGTGGACTACCCGCGTTACCGGGTGTTGAGTTTTGATTCTGTCTATGAACAGAGCGGGTTTTATTTGGAACGACCTTACGCGCTAGCCCATGAATACACGCGCATCATGCTGTTGGTATTAGGCTTCATAGAGCCGCGCCATATTATCTTGCTCGGGCTGGGTGGCGGCAGCCTGTTGAGAACTCTGCATCATCATTTGTCGCGCTGCCACTTCCATGCGGTGGAATTGCGACCCAAGGTATATGACATCGCGCTGGAGTATTTTGATATACCCGATGACAACCGCGTGAGTGTGAGTATTGAAGATGCAGCACTGCACATGACCGGCACCAAAGATGCCAGTACCGATATTATTTTTGCTGATATGTACGATGCTTACCGTATGAGTCCGATTTTGCTTCAGCAACAATTTGTGCAGGCATGTTGGCGTACGCTCAGTAAAAACGGCTGCTTGGTGATTAACTACCACACGATGCCTGACAGGCATTCGCCGGTGTTTGAGAGCCTTTTCGATTGCTTCAGTACCCTGTTGGTGTGTCCTTGTAAATCCGGCAATTTCATATTGTTTGCAAGCAAATCACCGAGGTTAGATTTTGACCGTGCGGCGGCAAAACTCAAAAAGATGGAAAAAACCTTGGATGAAGTGTTGATGCCTTCATTTACTCGATTGGTACAAATTATTGCCTGACGGCTTTTGAAAACAGCGGCTTATTTTAAAAACACAGTGGATAACAATTTTGAATACAAAGACACAAGAGAGTCCCGAGCAAGCCTTACTGACGGTTTCTGACAAAGACCGCCGCACCACGCTGATTGCATTGTTGATTGTATTTCTGCTGGCAGCACTCGACATGACCATTCTTTCCACTGCGATGCCGCGCATTGTGTCAGAGTTGAATGGCCTGGAGCTGTACGCTTGGGTCACCACCGCGTATATGCTGGCGTCCACGGTGCTGGTGCCCATCTACGGCAAACTCGGTGATCTGTATGGCCGCAAGCGGATTCTGATTATTGGCATCAGTATTTTTCTGCTGGGCTCGGCTCTGTGTGGTATCAGCGGTGAATTTGGCACTTTGCCATTGCTGGGCGATGGTATGCATCAGCTGATCATTTTCCGCGCAATCAAAGGTATTGGTGGTGCTGCATTATTCACCAGTGCCATTGGTATCATCGCGGATCTGTATCCGCCCCTGCAACGCGCAAAATTTATGGGGTTATTCGGCGCGGTGTTTGGTATTGCCAGCATTGTTGGGCCGGCATTGGGCGGTTTTCTGACTGACTTTGCCACTGTCACCCTGTTTGGTCATGAAATTGCCGGTTGGCGCTGGGTGTTCTACGCGAATATTCCGCTGGGGATTTTGTCGCTGTTCATGATTGCATTTAAAACCCCAAAACTTAACCATGGCACCCGCGGAAAAATCGACTTTGCGGGGGCTTTTTTATTGTTGGTGGTGTTTATTCCCTTCCTGTTGGCGCTCACCTGGGGTGGCAGTAAATACCCGTGGAACTCTACCATTTTGTTATCCATGTTTGGCCTTAGTCTGGCGGCGCTGGTGATTTTTATCTGGGTCGAGGCCCGCACTCCGGATGCCGTAATGCCCTTGACTTTGTTCCGCAGCAAGGTGTTTGTGATCACCAATCTCAGTGGTTTTGTGATTGGCATGGCGTTTCTGGGTGTGGTGATGTTTATGCCGCTGTTTATGCAAGTTGTGTTGGGCGTCAATGCCACCAACAGCGGTTTCTCCATGTTCCCGTTGATGGCCGGCTTGATGATCGGCAGCATCGTCAGTGGACGTCTGGTGTCAAAAAGCGGGCATTACAAGCCGTACATGGTGGGTGGTGCTGCGATTCTGGTGCTGGGCGTATTCCTGTTAAGTGGTATAAATCCGGACACTACTCTGGCTGACTTGAGTTGGCGTATGGTGGTGATAGGCTTGGGTCTGGGGCCTTCACAGAGTCTGGTCAATCTGATTGTGCAGGCGGCATTTCCCATGTCGCAGATTGGTGTGGCTACCAGTTCAACCCAGTTTTTCCGGCAGATTGGCAACACGGTCGGGGTCGCGGTGTTTGGCACCTTGTTGACACTGAATCTGACCGCTGAATTGCCAAAACAAGTGCCGATGCTGGCGCAGGCTGCTGGCAGCAGTTTCAGTCTCAGTCAGGCGCAAACCAGTGTGATGAATCCCGGTGCATTGCGAGAACGTGTGGCCACCGCGATGGTCAATATGCCAGCCTCAGATATTGACCGTGTTGTGACTACGCTCGAAACCGGATTGCGGCTGGCATTTTCCAATGCAATCACTGCCATGTTCAGCGCCAGTCTTTGGATTATTTTGTTAGGGTTTTTGATTACGTTGTTTATACCAGTTATCCCGCTACAAACGGGGTTGCCAGAAAAGAAATAGCTGATTTTTCTCTATTTTCCAGTGCAGCAGCCGATAGCGATTCCATGAAGACAATAGAAGTATTATTGTTGAGTGGTGTCAAACTATCTGGAACAGCCTATGCAGGAGAATCTGGTGAGCAGAGTCAACATGCTGATCAAGCAATGTGTTTGTATGGTGATGGCGCTGAGTCCGTTGCCGATATGGGCGCAGGCTGAGGACTCAATACAAACGCCGATTGATCTGGTGGTTGTTGGTCCGATGGTGGGCACCAGTTTTTCGGTTGGTGTACAGCTAAAAACCGGCGTAGGCATTGCGCTCGACACACTGCCTGATGGTTTACTGCTGGGTCGACCGGTTCGTGTCAGCAGTTTGGATGATGGTTGCAGCAAAGCCATTGCTGAAAAGGTAGCACATGATCTTGTTCAATCACCCCCTGCCGTTGTAATTGGCCATTCCTGCTCGGCGGCAACCATTTCCGCCGCGCCGGTGTATGCTGAAAACAAAGTGCTGCAGATCACCCCGGCATCCACTAACCCATTGGTCACTGAGATGGGCATCGATACGATTTTCAGGATGATTGGCCGCGATGATGTTCAAGGCGAGATGGCGGCTGAGCGAATGTCAAAGGTCTACAAAGACCAACAGATCGGTGTGCTGCATTTTCCAAGTGAATACTCTCTTGGTTTGACACAGTTGGCCATCCGTGGGCTCAGGGCGCGTGGCATCGAGCCAGCCAAGGTGATTGTAAGCTCTCCTTCGGCAACCTCTTATCTGGCTGAAATTCAAGAGTTGATGGCCGCGGGAATCGAGGTGTTGTATATCGTGGGAGGCGGACTGGATACCGGCGTATTCATCCGCCAGTCGCGCCTGTTGGACGCTCCATTTAAAGTCATCAGTGGTGACACACTGGTATCATCTGTTTTTTATGAGGCTGCTGGCGCCGCTGCAGACGAGATTCCGTTTACGTTTCCAACCGATGCGTCACAGCTCGGTTCTGCCTCGGATGCGATGACTGCACTAACAAATGCAGGTCATGAGCCCAGCGGTTACACATTACTCTCATATGCTGCCATACAAGTCTGGATAGAAGGTGTGACCCGCGCGCAGTCACTAGAGGCAGACCTCGTTGCTGCCGCCATCCGATCAGCGCCCATCAACACGATTCTTGGTATGATTTCCTTTGATGACAAGGGAGATATTCAAACGTCATATCCGCCTTTCTCTTGGTATGTCTGGAGGTTGGGTGAACGTGTACCCATCGACTAGTCCCTCCATTCGTCGCTCCTTTACTGACCTCGGGATCAGAGCCAGTTTCTTGCTGGGTTTTGGTGTGATGGTCATTCTGATGCTGATGGTGTCTTCCGCCGCTTTTTTCATCACCGCCAGCACAGTCAGATCAACCAGCGAGATACTCAACCATCGATTGCCCGACACACTGGGTGTGCTGCGTGCCGCGCAAGCATTTGATGCGCTGGCCGGTACTGGCGGGCCATTGATATCGGTAATGACGGAAACTGCGCGCATCACTGCGTTTGAGCGGGTAGAGCATGCGCAGCAGCTTTTTGACCAGACACTGTTGGATCTGCAACCAATCAGTGACGCGTCCGTTGCCGGCGATGTAGACAACATTATCAGTCTGGGTGCAGAGTTGACCGACAATCTGGATCAGTTACAAGCATTGGCGAATCAGCGTGTGACATTGATTCAAGCAAAGGAAACCGCAAGCGATAGCCTCATTTCAATCCTCCAGCTTTTTCAGCAATTACTGACTTATCGTATGCGGATACTGGAAAGTGACACCGACGTGATCGCTTTGATGATGTCGTTGCCATCTCCGCCTCTGGAGCGAGTAGGTGACATGGCGCGCGAAACAGCACCGATGATGCCATTGGCACGATTTCATGCCGAGATTGAGGCTATTGGCAGTCGTCAACTGGCGGGCGCACAGGATGCGACACTGACCGCCTTGAGTTTATCCCGGCAAATTATCAGCACGGCCCTGATCAATGCCACCA
This sequence comes from Pseudohongiella sp., assembly GCA_030652635.1. Taxonomy (GTDB): domain Bacteria; phylum Pseudomonadota; class Gammaproteobacteria; order Pseudomonadales; family Pseudohongiellaceae; genus Pseudohongiella. The sequence continues at coordinate 5,203 of JAUSPW010000312.1, forward strand.
CGACACTCGATAAATTGCCACCAGAACTGGTAACCGCACTGGAGCAACCGTTTGCCCAACTGCACAGCATGGCACACTCACCAGAGGGGCTGCTGGGGCTGCGTGAACAAGAGCTGACATTGTTAATGCAAAGTGAGGCACTGGAGCTTGCTAATCAGCAGATCACAGCGCGCGTTAATGATGCCACCAGTGTATTGGTCAGTCGGGAGCTCAACGAAATAGCCCAGGCTGGTGAAGCGGCCACTTTGTTGCAATTGCGTTATCAATGGGCGCTGGTGTTGTTAACTGCCGTCGCCGTGTTCGGGATCGCGGTTTTTCTGTATCGGCATGTTTGGCAGTACCTGATAGCACGTATGACGTTGCTCAGTAGCAATATGCAGCAGATCGCTGCCGGTAACTTTGATATTACATTGGCTGCCGAAGGAGACGATGAACTGGGTCGACTGGGTGCGGCAGTAAGACAGTTCAGAACAATCGCGCTCGACGCAGGCAGACGTGAAGCTGAGCTGCAATCCAGTCATAAAATGGCAGAGGAAGCACTGGCTGCAGTCGAGATAAAAGCGCTGGAATTGGAGGTGTTAAACGCTAAACTTGCTGAGTTGTCGACCTCTGATTTTTTAACTGGATTGGCGAATCGGCGGCGATTTGATGAGGTGTTTGCCACAGAGTGGGCACGTTCAACACGCAACGGCAGTGCATTGGCGATTATCATGTTGGATGTTGATCACTTCAAATTGTTCAACGACCGCTATGGCCATCAGGCCGGCGACAACTGTTTGCGCAAATTGGCAGAAGTGCTTAAACAACACGTTGGCCGGGCTACCGATCTGGCTGCACGTTATGGAGGGGAGGAGTTTTGTATTATTTCCACAGATGCTGACTTAAGTGGCGTGCTTGTACTTGCTGAAAGAATACGGGCAAACATTCAGGCGATTGCTATAAAACACGAGGATTCCAGCGTAGGCGTTGTGACCGTCAGTATTGGTGTTGCATCCATGGTACCTTCACTTAATCACGAGAGCGCTGAACTATTACTTGCTGCCGATCATGCACTTTATCGCGCCAAGGCATCGGGGAGAAATTGCGTGAAATCAGCCTGACGACTTGTTAGACGGTGAGCGATACACCTGGCCTCGCTCACCGTTCAGGTTGTATTTCTTACTCAGCCAACCCACGACGACGCAGCATGTGCACCATATCGGGTGAGCGTCCGGCAAAGTCCTGGTATATCTGCATGGCGTCAACACTGCCGCCGCGTGACAGCACGGTGTCGCGGAAATGCTGGCCCGCTTCACGCCGCATGCCGCCGTTCTCCTTGAACCACTCCACACCGTCGGCATCCAATACTTCACTCCAGATGTAAGAGTAATACCCAGCGGAATAGCCTCCCATGATGTGTGAGAAGTAAGACAAACGGTAACGAGGTGGCACTGGCGCATAGTCCAGACCAACATCCGCCAGTATCTGTTGTTCGAATGCCATCAAGTTGTCTGCCGAGGGCACCTGCTCAGGTGCAAGCTGGTGAAGCGCCTGATCAACGATGGATGCAGCCAGGTATTCAGTGGTGCTGAAACCTTGATTAAATTGTTCAGCTGCCAATACTTTGTCCAACAGTGCCTGTGGGATTTGCTCACCTGTTTCATGGTGTTTGGCATAATTTTGCAGCACGTCGGGCCATGACGCCCACATTTCGTAAACCTGCGACGGGAACTCAACAAAATCGCGGGAAACCGCGGTGCCGGCAAATAATGGATAACGCACATCCGTCAACATGCCATGCACAACATGTCCAAACTCGTGGAACATGGTCGTCACTTCGTCAAAGCTGATCAGCGCGGGTTCACCTTCAAGCGGTTTGCTGATGTTCTGATGCATCCCAATCACAGGTGCTCCGCCGAGCAGACCGCTGGGCAACGCATAACTGCTCATCCACGCGCCACCGCGTTTGCTGGGGCGGGCAAAAAAGTCAGTGACCAACAGGCCGAGAGCGGTGCCATCGGCATCGGTGGCTTCCCAGACTTGTACGTCGGGGTGATATACCGGCAGGTCAGGACGCGCCGTAAAGCTGATACCAAAAATCTGATTGGCTGCGTAGAACACGCCATTGGTCAGTACATTGTTGAGTTCAAAATACGGGCGTACTTCGGCTTCATCAAACGCGTACCGGTCGCGACGCACTTTTTCTGCGTAATAGGACCAGTCCCACGCAGCCAGCTCAAAAGGTTCCGCCTCAGTGGTGTTGATCAATTGCTGAATGTCATTGGCTTCACGTTGCGCGTTGGCAACTGCCACCGGCGCAATATCGGCGAGCATTTTGTTAACGGCTACTTTGCTGCCCGCGGTTGTCAGCTCCAGACCAAAATCAGCGTGAGTGTCGTAACCCAGCAATTGTGCGCGTTCAGCGCGCAGACGTGCGGTGTCAGCCACAATGGCGCGGGTGTCGTATTCGTTGCCACGTGTGCCACGTGCCACAGAAATGGTGTGGATGCGCTCACGCAGCGCACGATTTTCCAGTGAGCTCAGGATGGGTTGTCCACTGGTGTTCAGCAGTGCCAGCAGGTATTTGCCGTCGTGTCCGGCCGCAGTTGCACGATCCGCCGCCGCCTGAATCTGTGCAGGCGTCAGGCCAGCCAATTCTTCGACGGTATCCACCAGCACTGCGGAGTCATTCACTTCTGCCAGCACATGTTGATTAAACAAGGTACCCAGTCGTGCGAGTTCGCCATTGATTTCACGCAGGCGATCTTTTTCAGTGGCAGCAAGCAGCGCGCCGGCGCGCACAAAATTGGTGTGGTAGCGCTCCAGCAGACGCTGCGATTCAGGATCCAGCCCCAACTCGCTGCGTTGCTGATACACATGATTGATACGTTCAAACAGATCCGGGTTCAGACTGATGGCATCGCTGTGAGCTGCCAGACGCGGCGAAAATTCACGCTGAATTGCCTGCAGCGTCGGATTGGTGTGCGTGCCGGTGATATTACCAAATACACGCTGAACCCGTCGTAAGTCTTCGCCGCTGTGCTCGAGTGCAATAATGGTGTTTTCAAAGTTGGCGGTTTCTGTTGTGCTGATGATCGCCTCGATTTCGGCCATCTCCAGTGCCATGCCACGCTCAAGCGCCGGCGCAAAATGCTCGTCACGAATCTGATCAAAGGCTGGTAAGCCGTAAGGCAACGTGCTCGCGGAAAACAGCGGATTGGTCATATTATCCTGATCGCTTGTGCTGGTGACTTGTGGATCTGCCGGGACTGCTTGTTCTGCAGCGTTGCCGGGCTCGCTCGGGCTGGTTGACTCTTGTGAACAAGCGCCAAGTACTGCGGATAATCCCAGTGCGGGTATCAGAACTTTGTATTTCACGACTATCTCCTTGGCAAAGGGTAAATGCCAGACGGCAAGGGACGGTGTCGGATGGACACCGTCCGTTTGATTACGTTGGGAATTTTATTCCGGACGTTACATACGTTTAAAACAGCGGCCGCATGATGCCATCAGTCTGCATCTTGCATCAACCGCTTGATGACCGGTGATAGCAGCAGCATGACCAGAGCAATCGCCATGGCGACATAACCGACGTTGCTGTACACCTCAATATACGTCGCTTTGGCAGCGGCGCTGTCCGTCAATTGCCCGCCAATGGTATCGGCACCCGTGCCCGCTGCAATCACGCCTGCCAGGTAATTAGACAGGCCGCTGTACAGGAACCAGGCGCCCATGGTCATACCCACTGCGCGGGCAGGCGCCAGTTTGGTGACGGCGGACAAACCCACAGGTGACAACATCAGTTCGCCAATGGTGTGAATCCAATAAATCAGGAAAATGAAATACACGGCAGTCATGCCGGCTTCGCCAGAAATCTGCATACCTGCGACCAGTGCCAGAAACCCAAGTCCCGCCATAAAAACGCCGAACGCGAATTTAACCGGTGTGGATGGATTCAGACCTCGACGCGCGAGCACTACCCAGCCCCAAGCCAATATGGGCGCAAAAATAACAATAAAGGCGGCATTGAGTGACTGAAATACAGGTGCCGGAACCGACAAGCCAAACATGCTGCGATCCACCAGTCGATCCGTAAACAGGTTCAACGATGAACCACCTTGCTCAAACAAGGCCCAGAACGGAATCTGAGCCAGTATAAAATACAGCGCCGCAAGCATTCGGTTACGCTCAACACCCTGAAGAGACAAAAAGGTGTACGCCAGCATGACAACCAGAATAATGACACCCAGCAAACCGACATAACCTTCGTGTACCAGATGAGCATTCATCACCAGCAGCATCGATACCGCAATAATGCCCAAGCCGGTCAGATAACACAGGTTTTCGACATTCAAGGGTCCTAACACTTTCTGTTTGAGTTTATTGAGGTCTGGCGGCTCACCGCGCCCCTCAAGCCAGCTTTGATAACGCAGGAAAATCATCAGGCCTGCCAGCATACCGATGCCGGCCAGACCAAAACCATATTTCCAGCCATACACAATGCCAAGGTAACCACAAAAAATGGACGCCAGAAATGAACCCAGATTGATGCCCATATAAAAAATCGTGAACCCGGAATCCCGGCGGGTATCACCAAATCCGTAGAGATCGCCGACCATGGTCGAGATATTGGCCTTCAGAAAACCCACACCGGTGATAATTAACGCCAGCGAGAGATACAGAATATTCAGATACAACGACTGGGTTTCTGTGCGAAGCGTGTAATCGCTAGTGCTGATCGCAGCCGGCATGCCCACCACGGCAGGCTCCAACACCTGCAGCATCGAACCACCTTCATTAAACTGTATGCGCGAAACGGGTTGTCCTGGCATATCCAGCGCAATCACAATCTGATTGGCATCACCACCACGTCCATCCAGCGTCAGCTGATATTCGGAGCCATTAAAACTCATGATTTGGCGCGAACCGCTACCTTCAAACGCCATGCCCAGATGGCCCAGCACCAACAGTATGGCGCCAAAGGTGACGGCTTTGCGCGAGCCCAGATACCGATCCGCCAGCACACCACCAATAATGGTCATCACATACACAAGGGCGGTATAAGCCCCGTACAGCACGGTTGAACGTTCATCGGAAAACAGGAAGTGCTGGGTCAGATACAGAATCAGCAGACCACGCATGCCGTAGTAGGAAAAGCGCTCCCACATTTCGGTCAGGAACAGAATTACCAGGCCGCGAGGATGTCCAAAAATCGTGTTGTTATTGTTGGTCATATTGGGTCCTTGGATAACCCGGGGTGGGGGATGCAGTATTTCGCGCAGGCCTCGTCCTTGAGGCCATGGGAATCAGCATGACTACTTATTGATTGGCAGCTTCCGCTTCGGCACGGCGTGCGCCAGCCAGGATGCCAGGCATCGCGTAGTTGCCTTCGTGACAGGCGTACTCGTACATGGGGCCTTCAGTGGCATGGTAACTCAGCTCTGCAGTCCATGGCTGACTGTACAGATTGGAGTCCTCGACAGTGAATTGGTAGACCACTTCAGTATCGGAGTAACGCATGAAACGCTCGGTAATTTTGCCTGCTGGCGATATGGGTACAGAGCTTTCAGCCATTTGTTGCGGGTTGATATTAACCGTTTCAACAACCAGCCACTCGCCTTCGAACCAGCCACGTGAATCACCAAACCATTGGTTCAGCTCTTTGGGGCGCAGGTTTGCGCGTGCTTCATCTGCACTGTCGTACAGCGGGATAATGCGCGCATCGTGATTCATCTCCACGAGAATGGTTAAGTAATCGTCGGTCTGCACAAACTGGTAGGTGCTGTTGTACAGCGTGCCCATCATGCCGGGACCGGCTGTGTTACCAAAACCCAGGAAACAACGCTCTGCCAAGGGCAGGGCCTCAGGACCATCGGCGTTGCCCTGACCGGTGACATAACGCGCGCCAAAATTGCGGTTGACCTGCACCAGCGGAGTCTCCAGACGCGGGACGCGACCCGTGGGCGGATCAATCAAATAAGAACTGCGAAATTCGCCTTTGACCATGGCCAGATTTGAACCCGGATCAATCCAGAAATCGTTATAACCACGCAGGCCAAAGTCAAAACTGCCGGCGGGTGGTGCGGTGCCTGGCACGGTGGTTTCGGGCGCATCGACTTCAGCCAGCGGTAGACCCGCTACCGAGGTGTTGGCAACAATCAAAGCGGCTTCTTCAGGCGTGACCACCAGTTTGTCGACGCCTTGCGGGCGTTGCAGATTGGTGAGTGATGCGTTGGTCCACAGTCCATTCAGATCCGGCCGTTGGGTGCTTTGAGCAACACTGGACGTGGACGCAATTGCCAGCGACAAGCTGGCAAGTACAAATCCTGCGGCTAGCTTTTGGGTCATTTTCATGTCAGATCTCCTGAATGTGTCGTTTTGCTTGAGCGCAACGGTATCGCTGTCACAAGGCCTTGTAAAGTGTAATCAAGTCGGATTTGAGGCTAAATTCCGTCTCTATCCCTGAACCCCAGCAAATACAGGATGCCATCGAGCCCCAGTGTGGAAATGGCCTGCTTGGCGGATTTCTTGACCAGGGGTTTCGCACGGAAGGCCACGCCCAGGCC